>JBDLUO010000154.1:0-4336 GCA_039805285.1 Bacteroidota bacterium | reverse complement strand
AAGAACACCCTCACCGGCACGCCTCTGAAATTGAAGTTTTCCCTTAGTTTGTTTTCGAGATAGTTTCTGTAAGGGGTTTTAACATCATCTGGATAGTTACAGAAAAAAGCAAAACTCGGAGTATACGTAGGCAATTGAGTAACAAATTTTATCTTGATGGGATTACCTCTAACCACCGGGGGATGATACTGTTCGATAGCTTTAAGCATGATATCATTCAACTTGGAAGTAGGTACTTTTCTGAACTTATTTTCATATACCGCTATCGCCTCTTCAATGCCTTTGAAAATCCTTTGTTTTTCAATTACAGAAATGAAAAGAATGGGAACGTCGTTGAATGGAGCCAGACGTTTTTTTAGTTCCGCTTCATAATCTCGAGCGGTATTGGTTTCTTTTTCTATCAAATCCCATTTATTAACAAGTACCACTATCCCCTTCCCTTTACTTACAGCAAGAGAATAAATGGCTAGATCCTGAGCTGTGATTCCTTTCTCAGCATCTAAAAGCAACATACAAACATCCGCTTCGTCAATCGCCTTGATGGCACGAATGACAGAATAAAATTCTAGATCTTCGTGCACTTTGGATTTTCTACGAATCCCTGCAGTATCAATAAGAATAAACTCTTTATTGAACTGATTATAGTGTGTATGAATGGTATCTCGCGTGGTTCCGGCTATTTCACTAACGATCGTTCTTTCTTGTCCTACAAATGCATTTAAGAGAGACGACTTTCCAACATTGGGTTGCCCGATGATGGCAAACTTAGGAATGCCTTCTGGGAATGGTGCACTGTGTAAATCGTCTTCATCCATATGACTGATTGCCTCGTCCAACAACTCTCCTGTACCACTGCCACTGTTAGATGAGATAAAAAAGATGTGTTCAAATCCAAGACTGTAAAATTCGCTAGCCTCCAGCAATCGAGCATGATTATCGACCTTATTAACAGCCAGTAAAACTGGCTTTTGAGACCTTCGAAGCAAGTCGGCCATTGACTCATCCAAATTGGTGATACCCGTAGATGCATCAACCATAAAAATAATCAGGTTGGCTTCTGTAATTGCGATATTTACTTGCTTGGCTATTTCTCTTTCAAAAATGTCTTCACTTTGTGGAACGAATCCGCCCGTATCAATGATATTGAATGTTTTACCCGCCCAGTCTGCAACACCGTATTGCCTGTCTCGGGTTACGCCACTGATGTCATCTACAATGGCTTTTCTTTGCTCTAGCATGCGGTTAAAAAATGTACTCTTCCCTACGTTGGGTCTTCCTGTAATAGCGATTGTAAAACTCATTGTGTATCTGTTAAATATTCAAAATATCATCAACTTAAAACGTATCAATTGTGATACGAGTTAAATCAATATCCATATTCCTTTAAAAAAATGTCGTTGTCTCTCCATTTGGGTCTAAACTTCACAAAAAGCTCGAGAAATACTTTACTGCCTAAAAACTCCTCGATATCTTTTCTGGCCATAGACCCCAGCTTTTTTATCATACTGCCTTTTTCTCCAATGATAATCCCTTTTTGCGATTCTCTTTGAACAATTATGTCGGCGGTAATTTTGATTAAAGTAGTCTTCTCTTTGAACTCTCTTATTAATACTGTACTGTGATATGGCAACTCTTCGTGATACAGCTCAAATATCTTTTCACGAATCATTTCACTCACAAAAAATTTTGTGGGTAGGTCGCTGAGGTCTTCTGTGTCAAAATAAGGGGCTCCTTCCACAAGAAATTCATCAATCATTTCGAGTAAAGCTGCTGTTCCTTTTTTCTTTAGTGCTGAAATCTCTACTGTTTTTTTGCAGTATGATTTGTCGGCAAAAAAAGCATGTATTTCTTTTCTTTTTTCTTCGGACGATATCAAATCAGCCTTGTTCAAAATCACAATACATGGTACTTTGAGTCGGAGAGATTGAAAGATAACATCAGATTCTTTTGGATCTTCATGCATATCATGAATCAGCAATCCAAGGTCAGCATCCTCTAAACTCCCTTTTACTGCCTGCATCATTTTCTCATGTAATTTATACTGAGGCTCTATGATACCTGGTGTATCCGAAAAAATGATTTGTCTGTTTTCGTCGTTATATATCGCTTTAATTCTGTGGCGTGTAGTCTGTACCTTATGTGATACAATGGCCATCTTTTCGCCCATTAATGCATTAAGCAATGTACTTTTCCCTGCATTGGGCTTCCCGAATATATTTACAAATCCTACTTTCATTACTTTTTTTTAGGTGTAGAATAACGGCTATTAAAAAAACCTATTATTCTTGTCTTCTTCATTCAGGCTTTAATTTTGAAAGTGTAAAACTGTATGTGCAAAAAAAAGCCGAACAAGAAGATGCTCGGCAAAGTTATCTTTAATTGTTGGGATTATTGTTTAACCAGACGAGTTGTTGTTGATTCTCCTGTAGTCGGGTTAGATTGACTTATCGTAAACTCGGTGCAAGAAAAGTTGCTAATGTTTAAAGCTGAGCCATCTACAGTGAAAACATTGCCCACTAAAGACCAATTTCCGTTGTCGCTGTTTGGAGGATTGCATGATGTTACTCCTTCTGATAGGGTCCAGGTACCGTTTGAATTAAAAGTAAGGATATCATCTTTTTCACACGCTTCATACGTTGTGAATTCATCCACAGCCGGAGTTTGTGCATCTGCTTTGTATAAAATAGATGCGATTTTGTAACTACCAAGTATTGAAGTGGAACTCAATGTACAGGTTTCAGTCTCTTTTTTACAACTTGTTGTTAGAAGTGTAATGAATGAAATAGAAATGAATGCAAGTTTTTTCATTTTTTTGTTTTTATAATTTGAGGTAAAGATAATGTGGCAAGTATTGAAAATAGAATATTTCGGTACAGAATTATATAGCAATTGTAAAAGTATGATACATAAAAAAAAGACCTTTGTGAGGTCTTTCTAGTTGCGAAGAGAAGGATCGAACTTCTGACCTTCGGGTTATGAGCCCGACGAGCTACCGCTGCTCTACTTCGCGTTGCAAAGCTAAGTGAATTAATTGTTGTTTCAAAAACTAATTTGCATTAGTTTTGTAAAACGTTCTTTTAACCGCTCGAATTTCCGGGGTGCTTCCCATAAAAAAGGAGGCTGAGATTATACCCGTTAACCTGCTCAGGATAATGCCTGCGAAGGAAGTAAATGTTTTGAAAGCCCCGTTCTCCGTGGCATTCCGGTTGTTCAGCAAAAAACTTTTTATGAAAAAATTATTGCTGTTCGTCCAATTTTCGTGTTTACTAAACATAAGTTTTGCCCAACAAAAAGAGGAAAAAAAAGACACCTCAATTCTAGCACCTATAGAAATAATGAGTCTCAGAAATGGTTTAAAATCTCCATTTGCCAGCCAAACCCTGGATAAAAAAGAGTTATCATCCAAAAATACGGGCTTAGACCTTCCTTATGTTCTACAACACACCCCTTCCCTATTGGCTAGTTCCGATGCGGGTAATGGTATTGGATATACCAATCTAAGAATACGGGGTACGGACGCAACCAGAATAAACATAACGCTCAATGGAGTCCCTTTCAATGATGCAGAAAGTCAAGGTAGCTTCCTGGTAAATATTCCTGATATTGTTTCTTCTGCTTCATCCATCCAAATTCAGCGAGGTGTGGGAAGTTCAACCAATGGAACCGGTGCTTTCGGAGGATCAATCAACATTCAAACCAATGAAATAGACAGCAACAGAAGTTTGGTTTTACGTCAAACTTTTGGCTCTTTCAAAACCTTGAAAAACACCCTTCTTTTTAACTCTGGATTATTGAAAAACGACTTTGTGGTTTCGCTTCGCGCCAGTCACATTCGCAGTGATGGATATGTAGACCGAGCGTCAAGTAATTTACAAGCATTTTATTTAAGCATAGCCAGAGCCAAAAAAAACAACTCTTTTCGTCTGAATATCATTGGAGGAAAAGAAAAAACGTATGCCGCTTGGTTCGGCATCAATCAGGCTACACTAGACTCCAACAGAAGATTTAATCCTGCCGGCTCAGAAAAAACAGGCGACCCTTACGACAACGAAACAGATAACTACAAACAAGTCCATTATCAATTTTTTTACAACCAAAAATGGAATGCAAAATGGAAATTGGGAAGTACGCTTTTTGCAACCACAGGAAAAGGATATTTCGAACAATATAAGGCCGCTCAAGATTGGGCCGGATATGCATTGCCTCATATCGTTCGCAACAATGATACCATAACGAATTCGGACCTTGTAAGACAATTGTGGTTAGACAATATCTTTTATGGTTATAATTACGCACTTGAATACAATGACAATCAAAATAAAATCACACTGGGCGG
>JBDLUO010000153.1:0-2944 GCA_039805285.1 Bacteroidota bacterium | reverse complement strand
AATAATCCAATCCCATTTGTTTAACGATATCAAACCAAAAAGAGAACGAATAAAGGGAATTTGTAGAGAAAGTATCATAAAAACGATGGAAAATAGAATCGCGATGGGCACAAGCTTGTTCTTATTTTTAAACGATTCCCAAAGAGACAACGTAAAAGATCTATTAACCAAAGTGAGAAATACGTTACTCAATAAAAGCGTCATGAAAATACATGTTCTAACAAATGTGATATCCCGTCCTTGTTTTATCATATAAAAGCCCAATCCAAGGCATCCTGCAGTTATGAAAACACCTTGAATGATGCTGAGCGTAAGTTGATTGAGCGAAAGAAAAGAAGATGTTTTCGGTAGCGGCTTCCTTTTCATTGTACCAGATTCCATAGGCTCATTTTCAAAAACAATGGAGCAAGTTGGGCCCATAATGAGTTCTAAGAAAATGACATGAATGGGCGAAAAAAAGGCTGTCATGGGCCAAAAAAGTAAAAGAGGCAATGCAACAATGCCAATGATTGGAATATGAATAGAAATGATGTAACGAATGGCTTTTTTAAGGTTGTCGTAAATTTTTCTGCCCATTGCGACTGCATCAGTCATATGAGACAAGTCATCATCTGTTAGTATAAGCGATGCCGTTGACTTTGCCAGTTCGGAACCAGACTGTCCCATTGCTATGCTTATGTGCGCCGCTTTCAGAGCAGGTCCGTCATTCACACCATCACCCGTCATGGCAACAACCTCACCATTTTTTTTAAGGGCCTCAACTACTTTTAGTTTGGCATCAGGAAACATCCTAGCAAAAATTTCTGTGTTTGTCACTTTCTCACATAGTTCGCTTTCCGACATTTCCATAACCCGCTCTCCTGTTAGCACCTCATTGTTTGTTTTCAAATCAATTTGGTGAGCGATGGCCAACGCTGTTTCTGCATAATCCCCCGTAATCATTTTAAAATCAATTCCAGCCTCATTGCATTTTTTGATGGTCTCTGCAATGTTTGGCTTGGGAGGATCTTGAAAACCAATGAGACCCAGAAATTCGAAAGAGAATTCAGTTTGAAGTGCAGGCCATTGCTGATAATTGGCAGCATTGGCTTTACCTACACCCAATACACGGAGTCCTTTTGCAGCAAGTTCTTTTGCCTTTTTCAAGATTTCCATTTTTCTTTCTTCCGACAAATTTGAACACGCTAAAATGGCTTCAGGCGCTCCTTTTACTGCAATAATGGTTCTGTTTTTGTCATCTGAAAATACATGAGTCATCATAGGTGGTTTTCCACCGAGTGGATATTCATGAATTTGTTTGAAATTTTTTCTTTGATCTTCTGGAGCGTACGCAGCGTAAAGACTGTGAATGGCCTTCTCCATAGGATCGAAAGGCTCGGATTCACTGCTCCACATGGCCATTTCAATAACAGAAAAAGGAATGGTTTCAGATTTTTTGCAAACCGTGATTTGTTGAGTTACCTCGTCGTAAATCTCAACCAGAGTCATTTCATTTTTTGTAATTGTACCTGTTTTATCAGCGCATATTATCGTTGCTGAGCCAAGCGTTTCTACGAAGCCGGGTTGCTTCACAATGATCTTGTTGTTTTTTAATAAACGAAATGCACCAAGTGCTTGGAACGTACTGAAAGCAACCGGAATCTCCTCTGGAAGAATGCTCATAGCAAGCGTAAATCCTTGAAGGAGCGAATGAACAAAATCATGAGACAAATAATAATTGAAACCAATCACAATAACGAAAGCTACACTGCCAATCCAAACCATATTCTTCACAAACGTTCTGATTTGTTGTTGAAGCGGTGTCCTTTCTATTTTTACATTTTGTATTGATTTACCGATTTTTCCAAATTGAGTATTAACGCCTACGGATTGAATTTGGATTACTGCACTTCCAGAAACAACCAATGTACCTCCATAAACTGCATCTGATTGAATATGCGATTTTTGTACAGCAAAAGATTCTCCGGTTAATGTAGATTCATTTACTTCGAAATCATTTGATTTAATCAATACTCCATCAGCCGGAATTAGATTGCCCTCTTCTACACTCACCAAGTCGTTCACTACCACTTCCGCTGAGGGAATCGTTATTTCCATTCCATTTCGAATCACTTTAGCCCCTGTAGAAGTAATTTTTTTTAAAGCTTTTACGGCATTCCTGCTTCGATATTCCTGAAAAATGGAAATACCCGCCACCAAAAACAATGAAAAAAGTAAGATGAAAGCTTCCTTAAACTCTCCAAGGATAAAATAAATCAGACACGATCCAAGCAACAACAAAAACATTGGCTCGGTTACTACGTCCTTAATTACGTGCCAAATGACCCTATCATCTGCAAGCTCCATGTCGTTTGAACCATTCAATTTCCTACTTTCCTTAACCTCTAAATGGTTTAGTCCAACCAAAGCATCCAGTTGCTCTACCATATTGTTTTGTTTACTCATAAATACTAATTCAATCGTCTATTCCCAACAAAAGAAAGATATTTTTGCAATTCTGTTGAGTAAATACAAATCGAAATTTAATATTTTGTTCAAAAACATCAAATATTAACCAGCATCACTCAACTTAGTACCAATGTACTCACCAACAGTCTCACGAAACCAATCATCAATGGAAAAGAAAAAAGAATTTCCAACCTAGAGTATCACCGTGGCGCTACTCAGTCAATCAATAGAACTGAGAACACATCCTTACAGCCTTTGATTTGGCAAAATGGAACAGCTCAAACCAGCACAACAAAAATCATTTGTGCGACATCTACCTATGGAATAGGAAGTGTTTTTGCTGTAACAGACAGCTCACCAATTGATGATGGAACAGAAGCATCAAACAACACACTTTATGTTGGATGGAGTTTATACACTCACGTTCCTTTATTCATGAATGCATCCATGTGGTTGTCTAAACTGCAATAAAAATAACTTTCAATTTTACACACAA
>JBDLUO010000152.1:0-7690 GCA_039805285.1 Bacteroidota bacterium | reverse complement strand
CCTACAAAACTGTTGTCAGCAATGGACTTGTGCTTGATAAATCTGGCAACAAAATGAGCAAGCGATTGGGAAATGTTGTTGATCCTTTTAACACCATCGATCAATACGGAGCAGATGCAACCCGTTGGTATCTCATTACCAATGCATCCCCTTGGGATAGTTTAAAATTTGATGAAGAAGGAATCAAAGAAGTTCAGCGTAAATTTTTTGGTACTTTATACAACACATATCAGTTCTTCGCATTGTACTCGAATGTGGATGGTTTTTCTTACAAAGAAGAAAAAATAAACCTAAAAGATAGACCCGAAATAGACCAATGGATTATTTCATGCTTAAATACACTGATTGTTAAAGTAAACGAAAGTTTAGACCAATACGAACCCACAATGGCGGGCAGAGCCATTGAAGAATTTGTTGATGCTCAGCTTTCAAACTGGTACGTACGTTTATGCAGAAGAAGATTCTGGAAAGGTGAGTATGAGTTTGATAAAATATGTGCCTATCAAACCCTCTACGAATGTTTGGAAAAATTGTCACAACTCATCGCTCCAATTGCGCCATTCTTCGCTGAATGGCTCTATGGAAATCTAAATGGAGTTACACAACGATTTTCTTCCTCTTCGGTTCATCATACCCTTTTCCCGGTATGCGACCATTCGGCCATAGACAATTCGTTGGAAAAGAGAATGCAATTGGCTCAAGATGCATCGTCTCTTATTTTGTCCATTAGAAAAAAAGTGAACATCAAGGTAAGGCAGCCCCTTCAAAAAGCATTTATCCCCGCTATGAGTCAGGGTATGGAAAATGAAATCAGATTGGTTGAGGAGATCATCAAATCAGAAACAAACATCAAGGAAATAGAAATCCTGGATGCAGGCAACGATTTTATCAGAAAAAAAGCAAAAGCGAATTTTAAGACATTGGGTAAAAAACTGGGCCCTAAAATGAAATGGGCCGCTACTGAAATTGAAAAATTCACAAACAAAGAGATAGAAATGACCCTTTCAGGGACCTATTTACTCAACCCAGACTTTGCTGAAAAACAAGAAAATCCGGTAGAAATCACCGGAGAAGACCTTGAGATATCCACAGACAGCATTCCTGGGTACGAGATTGCGGGTAAGGGCAGTTTAACCGTTGCTTTAGATATTACAATTACACAAGTCCTTCAAAATGAAGGAAATGCACGAGAGTTTGTGAACCGAATTCAACAATTGAGGAAAGATAAAGGACTAGAACTTACCGACAGGATAGACGTAAAACTGTGTGAAAATGCACATTTGCAACCATCCCTAATTGAATATAAAACCTATATTTGCCGCGAAATTTTAGCTGAAAGTCTTGAATTTTATTCAACCATCGAACCAGATGCTTCAAGTATCGAGGTTAATGATGAAATTTTAACCGTGAGTATTCACAAAAAATCATTTTAGCAATGGCCACAAAGAAAATCGTAAAAAAACCGGTCGCTAAAAAAGCCGCTCCAGCTAAAGCTGCAGCAAAGCCAGTTGCAAAAAAAGCAGCTCCTGCTCCTGCTAAAAAAACAGCCCCAGCTAAACCCGCTGCCAAACCAGTTGCAAAAAAAGCAGCTCCTGTAAAAGCAGTAGTAAAACCAGTTGCAAAAAAAGCAGCTCCTGCCCCCGCTAAAAAAGCAGCTCCAGCAAAACCAGCAGCTAAACCTGTAGCCAAAAAAGCAGCTCCTGCTCCCGCTAAAAAAGCAGCGCCATTAAAACCTGTAGCAAAAAAGGCAGCCCCTGCTCCCGCTAAAAAAGCAGCGCCAGTAAAAGCAGCGCCAGCAGCTAAACCTGCTCCGGCTAAAGCTACTCCAATAAAAAAAGAAGCTGAGAAAAAAACTGTTGCACCAGAAAAATCAAAGGCCGTACCTGTAAAAAAAGCTATGCCTGTTAAAGCAGCACCAGCTAAACCTGCAACGCCTCAGATAGAAAACAAACAAACTCAAATCATAGCGCTAAAAAAGCCAGCTCCACTTCCTGCACCCAAAACAAGTTCTGGAATAAAAGCAATAGCCAAAAACCCTAAAGACATCAAAATACCACCAGCCAAGCCAGTTGTTTTACCAAAACTAAACACTAAAACAGCAAGAGCTTACCAACCAGACTTTACCAAATCGGTTTTGGATCAACAAAAAGCAGATCCAGGAGCTCCGATGGCCCGCTATTCCGACAATGACCTTAAAGAATTCAGAGAAATCATCAATCGCAAGATTGAATTCGCAAAAAAAGAACTGAACTACCTTCAAGGTTTAATTACCCGCAAAGACGAAACAGGCGGTGATGAAAGCGAAAACAGATACATGACCATGGAAGACGGAAGTTTAAGCATGGAGCGTGAACAACTGAGTCAAATGGCCAGCCGACAAATCACTTTCATAGATCACCTAGAGAAAGCATTAATGCGCATCGAAAATAAAACCTACGGTGTTTGTAGAGTAACGGGTAAACTGATTGACAAAGCTCGTTTGCGCGCTGTACCTCATGCTACACTTAGCATCGAAGCAAAGATGGGGATGAACAAATAATACCAAATAGGTCAACAATAATTAAATCTATCAAAAAGGGAACATTAACATGTTCCCTTTTTTGTTGTTATTTTTTCACCTTTTAAAAAGTATTATTTCACTTCCTGCATCTCAACCAAGCGGTGATAAATGCCTTTGCGATCAAGCAGCGATTCATGCGTTCCTCTTTCCGCAATTTCACCTTTATGAAGAACGATGATTTCATCGGCATGTCTGATTGTGCTGAGTCTGTGAGCGATAACCACCGAAGTTCGGTTATGCATCAAATTATTTATGGCATCTTGAACCAGTCTTTCACTTTCGGTGTCTAAAGAAGAGGTTGCCTCATCTAAAATCAGAATAGGTGGATTTTTCAAAACAGCACGGGCAATGGTTAATCTTTGGCGTTCGCCTCCACTCAATTTCGTTCCTCGATCTCCGATATTGGTTTGATATCCCATTTCTTTTTGTGTGATAAAGCGATCGGCATTGGCAATACGTGCTGCAGAAACAATTTCTTCCATAGCTACATTATCAACACCAAGTGCTATATTTCCAGCGATGCTGTCGTTAAACAAAATCGGCTCTTGTGTAACAATACTGATCAGTCCACGCAACGAATGAAGCGAGTAATCTCTGATGTCTACACCATCTACTTTTATAGAACCCGTTGTTACATCGTGGAAGCGAGGGATAAGATCTGCAAGGGTTGACTTTCCCGCGCCACTGCTGCCAACAAGCGCAATGGTTTTTCCTTTCTCAATTTTGAGATTGATGTTTTTCAAGATCTCTACGTCATCATAGAAAAAAGAAACATTGATGAATTCAATGGAGTGTTCGAAATGGGTGATTTTTTTTCCGTCCGGATTGTCGTCTATGGAAACGGGAGCATGCAACACCTGTTCGATACGTTCTATGGCAGCTGCACCTTTTTGCATGTTGCTGAAAGCGGTAGATATGGATTTGGCCGGAGAAATGATGTTGTAAAAAAGTCCCATGTAGGTTAAAAACAAGGCGCCATTCATCGCAATTTCGTTCGAAAGAACCAAGCTGCCTCCAAACCAAAGTATCCCGGCAAAAATGGTTACCCCCAATACTTCGCTCATCGGAGAAGCTAGGTCTCTCCTGAATCCGACCTTGTTTCTTGCATCCAAAAACTCGTTGCTTAATGTAAGAAATTTCCTTCTCAGCTGTGGTTCAACATTGAATGCTTTAATTACCCTTAGTCCGGAAAGTGTTTCATCTATGGTAGAAAATGTTTCACCAAATTTTTCGGACACAGTAAGCGATTGTTTTTTTAATGATCGGCTCACTCTGCCTATGATCAAGCCCATTACGGGCAAAGAAAGCAAGATGAAAAGCGTTAAGGTTGGACTGATATAAAAAAGTACAAATAAATTAATGATGATAGACAACGGATCTTTGATCCATCCCTCCAATGCTCCGATTACCGAACTTTCAATTTCATTTACATCATGCGTCACCCGACTCATAATGTCGCCCTTCCGCTTTTCCGTGAAATATCCAATGGGAAGTTTCAATATCTTTTCGTGCAAATCTGTTCTGAGGTGATTGGCTACCGCATTTTTAACCGGACCCAAGGTTCTGAAAGAAAGATATAAAAATAGATTTTTCAGAAAAATAGTAACCACAATAAGTACACAAACAATGGCCAATGCTTTACGCGCATTTCCATCGCTGATCAATGAACTCATATACGTATTGATCATCTTCATCGCCCAATTTGAATCTGATTTTACAGAAGTTTGGTCATTTACACCAAAAAGCAGCTGCAAAAATGGGAACAGCATTGCCAAAGACAACACCGAAAAAACGATGGAACTTAGAATATAAATCAGGTACTTTACAATGGATGATTTGTACTCTTTCAGGTAGTTAAAAATCCTCGCGTATTTTTTCATGTATGGATTGATGAGAGAATAAGGCGCAAACTAACTAATTTTACCAAGAAAAAATACCCATAATGATAGAAGGAAAAAGACAAAAACAAGTTGCAGCCGTTTTAGAAAAGGAATTAAATGATATTTTTCAACGGCTCGGACTCAATATGATCCATGGCGGAATGGTTTCCATCTCTGGGGTAAAGATTACACCCGACCTGTATGAAGCAAGAATATATCTTAGTTTTTTTAAAGTTCCAGATGCACATGATGCGCTAAAACACATACAGGAAAGGGCTTGGGAAATCAAGAAAGAACTTACCGGCAGGGTTAGGCACCAACTTAGATCTATGCCCCTACTTACATTTTATATAGATGATACTTTGGATTATGTAGATAAGATTGAAAATCTGTTCAAGGAGATTAAAATTCAGGATGAGAAACAAAAACCCAAAGAAGACTGATGTATTTTTTATTTGCCTGGCGATACTTTAGGGCTAAGAAATCTGCCCAGGCCATCAATATCATTGCATGGGTTACCACGGCTGTGATTGGCTTTGCCACCTGTTGTCAGTTGTTGGTGCTTAGTGTTTACAATGGTTTTGAAGATCTCGTTCAATCGCTTTACTCTTCCTTTTACACCGACATCAAAATTGTTCCTGCAAAAGGCAATACCCTTACCTTGGATGAGAAGCAATGGCAGGCATTGAAGAAAAACGAATTCAGCAGCTTGGTTTCAGCTGTTGCAGAAGAGAAGGCCCTTTTGCAAAATGGCGAATTGCAAACCATGATAAAGCTCAAGGGGGTAGACAGTCTGCATCGTTTTGTTGCTGGTATTTCGGGAAAAGTAATAAAGGGCAAATATGATTTGGGAAGCAAGAATGAACCCGGAATGGTCATTGGCCTTGGTGTTCAGCAGGCCGCAGGCATAAGTTTAGACCCATCGTTTGCTACGGAGCCGGTGGTCGTTTTTTTGCCAAAAAAAGGGGATAATGGATCCGACCCGCTCTCCTCACTCTCCGAAGGTGTGATTTATCCTAAGGGTGTATTTATAATCCAACAAGAGTTCGACAATATTTACGCTATTTCAGATATCGATTTTGTGAAAACACAAACCCGTATGGCAGCAAACGAATTTTCGGCCATCGAAATCAAGCTCAATCCAAATGTGAGCGAAAAAAAAGCAATCGAATACTTTCAAAACATAGCTGGAAAAAATCAGAAGGTATTAAGCAGATATGAACAAAACAGCAGCTTATATAAAACCATGCAATTGGAAAAATGGTTCATTTTTGCTGTGCTCTGTTTGATTCTGATCATTGCAGCTTTTAACATGATTAGCGCATTAACCATGTTGGTTTTGGAAAAGAAAAAAGACATTGCTGTGTTAAAAAGTTTTGGTGCGAGTGTTCCCCAAATCAGGAACATATTCTTAAGTGAGGGATTGCTTCTTGGTTTGATGGGCACAGGTTTTGGAATGGGAACCGCGTTTATATTGGGCTTCATTCAACAAAGAACAGGATGGATAAAAATACAAGGAGAAAGTTTTGTTGTTGATTCTTTTCCGATTCGGTTTTTGTACACCGATTTCATAATCATCTTTATTTCTTCTATGATGATTGTATTACTTGCATCCTGGTTGCCGGCTAAAAGAGCGGGCAATGAAAAAATCAGCAATCAGATGTAAAGGATCTATGGATTAATAATCTCCCATAGTTTCTGGTAGTTGATCCAACGCTTTTTGAAGTTGTTCGTTATTGGGTGCAATTCCATGCCATTCGTGCGTACCTTCCATGAAATCTATCCCCTTTCCCATTTCTGTTTTCATCAACAAAACGATGGGTTTGCCTTTACCCGTTTCAAGTTTGGCTTTTTCTACCACAGTTATGATCTCATCCATATCATTGCCATTCATATCCATCACCAACCAATCAAAAGATTCAAATTTTGCACGAAGATTACCCAGGTTCATCACTTTTGATGTAGGTCCATCAATCTGCTGTCCGTTGAAATCAACAGCCATGATCAGATTATCCAATTTATGATGAGCGGCAAACATGGCTGCTTCCCAATTTTGTCCTTCGTTCAATTCGCCATCTCCTAACAATGCATAAACGAGGTGATTGTCGTTGTTTAATTTTTTTGCCATAGCTGCACCTGATGCAACACTAAGACCTTGTCCCAAAGAACCACTCGCCATGCGAACGCCAGGCAAATGCTCATGGGTGGTAGGATGACCTTGAAGGCGACTGTTTAATTTTCGGAATGTAGATAATTCTGACACCGGAAAATATCCGCTTCTTGCCAAAACGCTATAAAAAACAGGCGAAATATGTCCGTTACTTAAAAAGAAAATGTCTTCTCCGATACCGTCCATCTTAAAGGAAGGATCATGTTTCATCAATCGGAAATAAAGCGCAGTTAAATAATCTGTACAACCGAGAGATCCTCCGGGATGCCCACTCTGAACGGCGTGTACCATTCTTACAATGTCTCTTCTTACCTGAGTTGCCATGTTTTTTAGTGCTGTAACTTCCATGATGCTGTTTTTAAGTGGTGCAAACCTAAATCAATTAAACATTCAGGCAAAGAAAAAAGCGATTTCGTAGAAAGAAAGAAGCAGAAAATTGACATATCTAAAAAAAAACAATCCGAAAGAAACCCTATCTTTGAAAGAAGGTGATGTATAAATAATGGACAAAATTATCATTTCAGGAGGGTTATCTTTTTTTATCGCTTTCTTTTCCATTCCTGTAATCATTCAGGTTGCCAAAGAAAAAAAGCTGTTTGATCAACCCGATGAACGCAAGTGGCATAAAAGCATAATTCCGACCCTCGGGGGCTTGGGAATTTTCGCTGGTTTTGCCATGTCTGTTATCTTGGCCACGCCGCACAGTGCTGCTATTGAATTCCAACCTTTCTTGGCCGCTTGTATGATCATTTTCTTTTTAGGATTAAAAGACGATATTCTGGTATTATCCCCATCCAAAAAATTCATTGGTCAAATTGTAGCCGCTTTTGTACTCATTAAACTTGGGGGAATTAAAATCGATAATTTTCAAGGTACTTTCGGACTCTACCACATTCCGCCAATTTCCTCGGATTTAGTCACCTTACTCACAATTGTTCTCATTGTAAATTCATTCAACCTGATCGATGGTTTAGACGGACTTGCCGGGAGTTTGGGCGTTCTGACTACATCTGTATTTGGTATCTTTTTTACCCTAACCAATAATATTCCCGCTGCAGTAATGGCATTCAGCTTAACGGG
>JBDLUO010000151.1:0-2674 GCA_039805285.1 Bacteroidota bacterium | reverse complement strand
TTTTCTTTACATCATGTGCTGCAGTAGCCATGGTGTTACAGAACTTTTTTTTACTTCATCAACCTATTTCTTCCGTTTTTTGTTTACACGTATTTTGCCTTGTATTTCTTGGCTATAATTTTTATTTCTTTTTATCTTCAACTCAAGAGCGAAATTGGATTTTTTCAATCTGGAAACAAAGACATCTAAGGTGGCGCATCATCTCTACACTGATCGTCTTACCCATTTTTATGTTTACGCTCAGCCAAATACAGGTAAGCATGGAAACATGTATTTCCCTGGCACTTGGTTTTCTGATTTACTTTTTGTTGAAGCTTTTCAAGAACCAAAACTATCTAGCCTGGTTCGGATGGATAAAGACGGTTTGGATTTCTTTGATTTGGGTTTTTGTCACTTTTTATTTTCCTGCATCATATGCTGGTGTTGCGTTCCATTTTAGTGAAGGAATGATGATGGTGCAACGATTTGGTTTCATTTTTTTGATTGCCCTATTCAATGATTTCCGAGATGTGGAAAAGGATTTGATGCTGGAGAGAACGACAATGGCCACTCAATTAGGGGAACATAGAGGGAAAACATTCACGGCATGCTTTGTTTTTCTTTTGTTGGGTGTGATGGGGTGGATGTATCTTGATGGCATTTTTTCGGGTTATGTAACTGGGGTTTCCGTTTTTGCAATGCTTACCATTGGACTTTTTATTTTCAATCATACACGAATAAAAAATAGGATGGTATATTTGATTTTAGGTGACGGAATGATGATCCTTTACACAGGATTGCTTTTTGTTGAAAGGATTTCATTACTTTGTTGAATATAAAAAAATACCCCATGGCAAAAATTAAAAAATCAATGATTGGAAAGGATGAATACGCCTTTTTACGCAATTACATCAATACCCCTTCACCTACTGGTTTTGAGAGTGGGGGACAAAAATTATGGATTGAATATATCAAACCATTTGTAGATGAAATATATACTGATCCGTATGGAACGGCAGTGGGTGTGATCAATCCCAAAGCAGAATTCAAGGTTGTGATTGAAGCGCATGCGGATGAAATCAGTTGGTTTGTTAATTACATTTCTCCAGAAGGATTGATTTATGTAAAAAGAAACGGAGGAGTAGACCATCAAATTGCACCGTCAATGCGTGTGTTGATTCACGGGAAAAAAGGACCTGTTAAAGCGGTTTTTGGATGGCCTGCCATTCATACTCGTTTAAACAATCCGGATACAAAAGAGCCGCAACCTAAGGTAGACAATCTGTTTTTAGATTGTGGAGCCCGCAATAAAAAAGAGGTTGAGGCAATGGGAATTCACATTGGCGCAGTAGCTACTTACGAAGATGGGTATGAAGAACTTGCACATGGATATTTAATTGGAAGAGCATTCGACAATCGTATAGGTGGATTTATGATTGCACAAGTGGCACGTTTACTTCACGAGGGAAAAAAGAAACTGCCTTTTTCTTTACACATCGTAAATGCAGTACAAGAAGAAATCGGCTTGCGTGGTGCAGAAATGATTGCTCGTAGAATCAAGCCCAATGTGGCCATCATCACTGATGTTACGCATGACAGCACTACTCCGATGATCAATAAAATCATAGAAGGCGAATGTCGTTGCGGCGGCGGTCCTTCACTTTGTTACGGACCTGCAGTACACAATAAATTGTTACAATTTGTACAGGATGTTGCTGAGAAGTCCAAGATTCCCGTTCAAAACAAAACCGTTAGTCGAAGCACGGGAACAGACACCGATTCTTTTGCTTACGCGAACGATGGTTGTCCAAGTGTTCTGATTTCTATTCCACTTCGTTATATGCATACCACGGTAGAAATGTTGCACAAAGACGATGTTGAGAACACCGTAAAACTCATGTATGAGTCATTGCTTAGTTTAACACCCAAAACCAATTTGAGTTATTTCAAATGATTTTATTAAAAGTTGTACATGGAACCTAAACCCGCTCGATTTATTCAGTTATTGGCTCTCATTGGCTCTGTTTTTATAGGCACTTTGGTGGCGGTGTTTTTACTTTTATTGCTTTTTAGGTTCATGATGGCGGCCTTAGATCAAATCCCTTGGCTTACCTACATGTACATGGGAGTTATGCTTTGTGTTCCTCCTGTTTTGTTCAGTACGGTTTTTTATATTTTTTTCAAACGGACCGATTCGCATCCGTCGAAGCCGGTCCGTTTGTTTTCGAAATCTATTTTCTTAGTGGCGATTGCTTACTGGGTCATTTTACTTGGAATCGATCTCGTTTTCTTTATGAAAAACGGATACGGAGAATTGGGTAAATATGAAACCTACAATTTGATTCCACTGTTCTCTACGGTAGCCCTAATCTTTTTTATGGGGGTATTACAAGCCCTCACAACCGAAAAGGAGAAAGATTGGATGGACAAATATAAAGATGCAGAACAGATTGATTAATGGGCTTGCACTCTTTTTAATCTATTGGCGCCGGTATTCTGCAGGGACACCGGTGACTACACATAGCCTCAGGTCTGTGACCTTACAATCTATTTTAAAACATGCCTATTATGAGAATTTTCATTGGCGCCGGTATTCCGCAGGGACACCGGTGACTACACATAGCCTCAGGTCTGTGACCTTACAATCTATTTTAAAACATGCCTATTATGCGAATTTTCATTGGCGCCGGTATTC
>JBDLUO010000150.1:0-3884 GCA_039805285.1 Bacteroidota bacterium | reverse complement strand
TATTGCGTTTTCTGCGCAGGATATCCATAGCGAGCTCTAGGCCAGCAACCGTGTTGGTGTGGTAAGGACCGACGTTCAAATACGGCAGGTCTTTGATGCTAATTGGCCAGGCGTCGTTGCCAAAGACAATCACGTCTAGCGTATCTTTCGGATAACTCGTGGTAATGAGCTCTGCCAGCGCCATGGCTACTTTTTTGGCCGGCGTAATGCGGTCTTCACCGTAGAGGATCATGCTGTGGCTAATATCTATCATGAGCACCGTACTCATCTGAGATTGGTGATGGGTATCCTCGACTACTAAATCTTGTTCGGTAAGCCTGAACTCCCCTATGCCATGATTGATCTGCGCGTTTTTCAAGCTCTCCGTAATCGAAATATTTTCGAGCGCATCGCCAAACTGAAAATCTCGGTACTCGCCAGTAGCTTCGTCGCCTAGCCCACTCTTTTTAGATTTGTGCTGCCCGCGCCCACTCTTGCGGATATTCCCAAAAATTTGCTCCATCGCATTCTTGCGCAAAATGCGTTCGGTCTTGGCCGTCACACTCATCTGCCCCTTGCCGTCTGGCAAAATTTCTTCGCGCAAATACCCCTTTTTCTTGAGGTCTTCGATGAAGTCGTCCATGGTGTATTTGTCGTTGGTCAGGCTGTATTCCTTATCCAACACATTGAGCCACTCCAGCGCTTCATCTACATCGCCCGAAGTATGTACAATCAGTTCGCTAAAAATATCGAACAAGCGCTCAAAGTCTGAGAGCTCCGGAGCTTGGTAAGGCGTGAATACATAACCGCTATTGCGCATGTGTGGAGATTTAAATTTGTAACAAGAGTTGGGAGGAAATGTTTGGGTAAAAATTCAAAATAAATAAGATGATAAAATAATAGCATATAATCGGATTTTTTCCGATTTTTGTATATAAATATTACATTTTGAACTTCACCAAAAAAATCAAAGCTTATACCAATGCCCCTATAGCGAGAAACTTGCTACTGGATATTCTTGGTGAATACAAAAGCCCCAATGATAAAATTAGTGAATTACTGAAAAGTGGCGAACTCATTTCCATCAGAAGAGGATTGTATGCACCGGGGCCTCAGACAGAATTACCCACTCCAGCACCATTTCTTATTGCCAACCACCTTCGTGGCCCGAGTTACGTTTCGCTCGAGACAGCCTTGTCTTATTGGGGTCTCATTCCAGAAAGAACCTATGAAATCAGCTCCGTTTGTATCCAATCATCAAAAAAATACAATACTACACTCGGCAGATTTACTTTCCAACAAGTATCCCTGCCCTATTATGCATTTGGAATCCAAAATATTCAACTCACAAACGAGCAAACAGCACTCATTGCCACCCCTGAAAAAGCCATCTGTGACAAAATCATCCTTACTTCTGGCATCAATTTACGAAGCAGTAAACAAACAAGGTTGTTCCTATTAGAAGACCTCCGAATGGACATCTCTCTGCTCCGCAATCTAGATACCTCAATCATGACCACCTGGCTACCCGACACCCCTAAAAAGTCAAGCCTACAAATGCTCATTTCAACCCTCAAGGAAATATGATAAAGGAATGGATTGCTGAATACCAGCCTACAAATGAAGAAGAACTATTAGCTGCATTGCGCGAAATCATGCAAGAGATTACTTTGGCAGGATTAGCGCGGACAGATTTTTTTGAGAAAGCCGCATTTTATGGAGGGACGGCATTGCGTATTTTTTATGGTTTAGATCGCTTTTCTGAGGACCTCGACTTCTCCTTATTGCACACAAATGAAGCATTTTCTCTTGAACCCTACTTTTCAGCGATACAAACTGAATTTGCTGCCTTAGGAATCACTGTTAGTTTTAGAGAGAAAGAGAAGGCCCTTAGAACTTCTATCGAGTCCGCCTTCTTAAAGACGGAGACAATTTGGACCGAATTGATACTTGAAGACATCCTTAAGCAAACCGGAATTCGCTCTAATAAATCAATAAAAATCAAAATTGAAATAGATCGAAATCCTCCCATCGGCTTTAAAACGGAACAAAAATTATTGCTCCGGCCTTTTTCATTTTACGTCAAATGCTACACCCGACCTTCTTTGTTTGCAGGGAAATTACACGCTTTACTTTTCCGAAAATGGAATAAGCGTGTCAAAGGTCGCGATTGGTATGACCTCGAATGGTATATCAAGCAACGCATCCCGCTTGATTCAAACCATTTTTTACAACGGGCTATTGCTTCGAACGATTGGAAGGAATCCCTGATTACATCCGATCAAATTGTTAACTTGCTGCATCAAAAAATTGAAAAAGTAAGCATGCCTTCTATCAAAGAGGACGTCGTTCGATTCATCAAAGACGACAGTACTATAGGCATTTGGAGCTCGTCCTACTTTAGGGATCTTATCGAACAAT
Source organism: Bacteroidota bacterium (assembly GCA_039805285.1). GTDB lineage: Bacteria > Bacteroidota > Bacteroidia > Chitinophagales > Chitinophagaceae > Ferruginibacter. The sequence continues at coordinate 1,484 of JBDLUO010000150.1, read as the reverse complement.
TGAAATTTGACCCACCCAACATATCCTGAAAAGTACGGTAATCATTAATCACAAATACATCAGGCCACTTTTTTCTTAGAAGCAAACCCATACCCAGCAAAACAATCCAAAGAGTGAAGAATGAAACCATTGCCGTGTAAGTTTCGCAAAGGACGCAAAGCAAAGCTGAAATGAAGAGCAGCCAATAGAAGATGGAAAGTACTTTTTTTCTTGGGTCTGTGTGTTGTTTGATCTGCTGAATAGAACCAGGTTTCAACTTACTTAAGGCGCCAACGACGGCTGTTAAATGCTTATTCAAAAAAGGATTCAACTGCTGCTTGAACTGCAATTCCTTTATATCGATTCCGCTTTTTGCTAATTCAAGAAGAAAACGATCCCATGAATCGTTTGCATTGCCGGCGACTCGCTCACTTTCCAGAGCTGGAGCTTGCAAATGGGCAGCAATAAACGCAATTAAATCCGAAATATTTTTGTTTGCTATGATGCCCGTCAGCTCCTCTTGATTTAAATCTTCGAACGCGTAAAACGCTGTAAGAAAATGGATGCACTCCAACGTTGTTAAGTCAAGATAGCTCAGCCAAGAAGCAACTGACAGCTGAACCTGGTAAGTATCCGGTTGCCAATCCTCACCGTTAAGGAACCTTTGCAGAATGGTCAGATCCCTCAGTTGGAGCTCAATTATTTTTGTCAATTCCATGCTGTTCTTTTTCTACTCTTCTCCCCCAACAATTTCATCGTAAGACTTGATGTCATTTGCCTGAAAAACCTGAGCCATAAATTCTGTGGTACCTTGTTTTTTGCGCACATGTTCTGCCCAATAAATTCCCAAAACAGAGCCAAGGGCTCCTAACGCAAGCCAAACCCACCATAAATTGTCATCACTCAAATAAATTATGAAACCAATCACATTCAGCAACACAAAAGGTGACAGAAATATTTTGAGCCAGAAAATAAGTTCAAAAAGTTTGTTCATTTATTCAATTTCTTAGTGTTTTCTCACCTCCCTCTCAACAACTGATGCACATACATTCTGCAGAAAGCGAAAGAAATAATACACTGAATTTAATAAATTTAAAGCCTCTCGTTATTTTCCCATCCAAATTCCGTTAAGTTTCCAAACCAGTGCAAATGCAAATCAAATGAATATCAATCTTTTTCTCATACTCTTCAGTCTTTGCTTTGAATTTCATGCGCAACAAATTGATTTGAAGGATTTAGAAAATAGCTGCAATTGTAAACAGCATAAAGGACCCTGCTTGGAATATGACACCGATGGTATTTTAGAACAAAAAGTGTTCTATTCGCAAGCGTCTACAGTTGATAGTATTCACTATTTTAACTTGAAGGGAGAAAGATTACCCAGTTTCAGGCCCTTTTACCAAATTGATTCTACTTGCTTTGCTGCCATAAACTTCGCGGTATTAGAAAATATCAATTCGGTAGACGAAGTATTTCATGCGCAAGGATTGTTGATCGCTTCATTT
>JBDLUO010000149.1:0-2678 GCA_039805285.1 Bacteroidota bacterium | reverse complement strand
ACGAAAAAATCAATCTATGAACCCGTTTTGTTGGAGTTAGAAAAGTATGGCATTGCTTTTAGAGAAACCATTGTAGCTAGCTAAAAACCAAGTTCATTCTGATTCTTAGTCGAAATTATCATAAAAAAAACCGCTTTATTAAGCGGTTTTTTAGTAACGTGATTTTTAGATTATATTTCAGCTGCAGCGTATTTTTTCTCATAATAATCAACCTTAGGCTGATTCTTTTTTAATCCGTAAAGTTCACTTAAATAACCAAGGATGATTCGATAATCAGCTTTTTGCATCAATGTTTTTTTGGAAAGTGATTCATAAGCATTTACTGCTGTTTCTGCGTATGTTATACACTGGTCAACAAACTTCATGGCTTCTGCTTTTAATGCTGCTTTCTTCTTCAAATTATCTGGATTCGGGCCTTTGATTGCAGCAGAAGCAGAAAGTAAATCTGAAGATCTGTTATACAAGTGTTTGCACATAAGAGACAATGATGAAACATCTTCCTTTGATTCAATCTCGATTGTTTTTTTCAAAAGTGTAGTTAACTTGCTAACCATAGCTGTATCCCCTGCATTCGGCGCGTCTTTCCCGTATAAATTGTTGTACAATTCAACGGCATAATTGTAATGCAATACAAAGTTTGTAGGATATTCTTTTAATATCTCTTCGTATTTAGCAGTAACAGCAGCCTTCCCCCCTTTTTTGTCTGCATATTTAATTTCCAAGTCGATCCATGTTTCATCACCGGGATAAATCACTTTGCTTTTTTTCAAAAGTTCTTGAAAAGCCAATTCATTTTGTTTTTCTATGTAATGTTCCAATAGAAATTGATAGATTTCTTTGTACTCTTTTCCACCAATGTTGGCTTCAGGAATTTTGCTGTAATAACTTAAAAATTCAGCTTCACGGTTTGCATTTTTGGCACATATGGCAATATTAATAATCATTGCCGTATCAAATGGAACAAGCGAAATTTGATCGTAAGAGTATTTTCTTGAAATTAAAAAGTCCTTCAAATCATTAGTGCTACGAAATGCTTGAAATGCGCCTTCGTAATCTTTTACATTAAAGTTGGAAATGCCAAGATTGTAGTACATAATGTATGCCTCAAAGTAAGAAACATTGTTTTCTTCTTTCATGCGTACATCTTTCTTATCTAATTCCTGGGTTTTCTTAAAAGCTTCAACTGCAGCATTGGTCAATTCATATTTCTCTTTATTTGAAATAGATGAATCTCTTGCGAAAGCATTATATACTCTACCTTTCATATACCAGCCCTCTGAATCATTCGCTTTTTTAGGATTTAATAGATATTTATCAATCCCTGCTTTTGCATCTTTTAATTTTCTCAGGACAAGCATCTCATTGATATCTTCTAAATTTTGAGCGATTGACCCAGCTGCAAAAAACAAAGCAAAAAGGGCAAAAAACAATTTCTTCATTTTTTTGAATTTTGGTCGTAAAGTTATTGGATTCCTATGAATAGAAACTGAATTAATGTCTGTTTTTATACCGGATAAAGTATTAATTATTTTGTTGGCTTTATTTGTGATTTGACAAATCACAGACTAACTTATCTTTATGAACTTTTTACGACATGATTAGCAAAGAAACCATACAGCTCATACAAGGCAAAATAGACATCATAGAAATCATTGGTGGCTTTGTTAAATTGAAAAAAAGAGGTGCTAATTATTTGGGAAACTGTCCGTTTCACAATGAGAAAACGCCATCATTTACAGTTTCATCATCGAAGGAGATTTACAAATGTTTTGGGTGTGGCAAAAGTGGCAATACGATTGGCTTCATCATGGATCATGAAAAGTACAGTTACGTTGAAACCCTTCGGTGGTTGGCGAACAAATATAATATTGCAATAGAAGAAACAGAGAGCAGTCCCGAGGCAAAGGCCTATCAACAGGTTTCCGAAAGTTTGTTTGTTGTAAATCATTTTGCCAGAGATTTTTTTAATGCGAGTTTGCAAGAAACGGAAGAAGGTCAGGATATAGCCATGAGCTATTTAAAAGAAAGGGGATTTACCAACGAGATCATAGAAAAATTTCAATTGGGATACAATCCAGGTCAAAAGGATGCACTCGCCAAAGCGGCCATATCCGGACAATACAATCCAGACATTATGAACAAGGCGGGATTGATTGTGCAGCGCGACGGACAATGGCAGGATAACTACCGTGGAAGAATCATATTCCCGATTCATAACCAAAGTGGGAAAGTAATTGGCTTTGGTGCAAGAATTATAAAGTCTAATGATCGTGCTCCGAAATACATCAATACTCCGGAAAACGAACTCTACATCAAAAGCCGAATTTTATATGGGGCGTATTTTGCGAAATCGGCCATAGATAAAGCTGATGAATGTTTGTTGGTGGAAGGATATACCGATGTGGTAAGTCTTCATCAGGCAGGAGTAGAAAATGTGGTTGCCAGTGGTGGTACTTCTCTAACGACTGAACAATTAAGACTGATAAAAAAATATACCCAAAATCTAACCATTATTTATGATGGCGACGGAGCTGGAATCAAGGCTGCAATGCGAGGATTAGATCTCGCTTTGGAAGAAGGTCTTCACGTAAAATTGGTGTTAATTCCAGACAACGAAGACCCAGACAGTTACGTAAAAAAAATAGGTTCAGATTCATTCAAAGCATTTGTAAAAAAAG
>JBDLUO010000148.1:0-2995 GCA_039805285.1 Bacteroidota bacterium | reverse complement strand
GCCACCGCCGATGCTCACCACATTACTGCACCACATCCAGAAGGACTTGGAGCAAACAACGTAATGAAAACCGCACTCAAAGACGCCGGCCTTCAACCAGAAGATATCGATTACATCAACGTACACGGTACTTCGACTCCACTTGGGGATATCGCAGAAACCAAAGCCATCCTCAATGTTTTCGGAAATCATGCGTACAACCTCAACATCAGCTCTACAAAAAGCATGACCGGTCACTGCCTTGGCGCAGCTGGTGCCCTCGAAGCACTCGCCTGTATCATGGCTGTAACCAAAGATGTTGTTCCCCCAACCATCAACCATTTTACAGACGATCCAGATCTAGACAATAACCTGAATTTTACTTTCAATAAAGCGCAATACAGAACCGTAAATGCTGCATTAAGCAATACGTTCGGCTTTGGAGGTCACAACGCCTCCGTGATTGTAAAAAAATACAAGTCCTGATAAAGAAGCGTTTATTCTCTTTTTTTCAATAATTTCGGACAAACTACATCAGCCATTGTCTTACCTCTCCCGTATTTTCGGCATTCAGCCCAAGGAACAAAAAGATTTCCTGGAACAACTCCGGAATATACTTGGCTTTACTCCACTGAATCTCGATCTATACAAAGCCGCGTTAAGTCATCGCTCTGTAAGAGAAGGGGCTGATGAAAACAACGAAAGACTTGAGTTTTTAGGAGATGCAGTACTCAGCGCAATCGTCGCACATTATCTTTTCAGAAAATATCCATACAAAGGAGAAGGGTTTCTCACCGAAATGAGAAGCAAAATGGTGAACAGGCAAAAGCTCAATGAAATCGCGCTTAAGATGGGCCTGAAAAAAATTACGTTCTATAACAAACTAGATAATGCTTTAAAAATCTCTCAAATTTTCGGAAACACGCTCGAAGCTCTGGTTGGCGCTGCTTATCTAGATAAAGGATATAAAAAAACACAAAAGTGGGTAGAGGAGAGAATCATACTTCCCTACCTTTTTACTGAAGAACTTGAAACCGTTGAGATCAACATAAAAAATAAACTTTACGGTTGGGCCAATAAAAATGGCAAAAATGTAGAGTTTGTAACGACAAATGAAAAGATGGAAGGCGGAAGAAAATTGTTTACCATCGCTGCTGTTGTAGATGGAGAAGAAATTGCTTCTGCCAATGCTTTCAATAAGAAAGATGCCAGCCATGTTGCAGCACAAAAAGCTGTCGAAAAATTGGGTCTGTGATTGAATGTAAAAAAGGGGATTACATCGAAACTAAAATTAAAATAGGGTTTAACCGAAAACCATAAACGTTAACACATGAATTTTGGAATCATAGGTAGTGGAAGTTGGGGTACGGCACTGGCAAAGATCTTAACCGATAATGGTCGATCTATTCTTTGGTGGAATCGAAGTGAGAAAGCAATCGATCAATTCCGTGCAAGGGGCCACAATCCTCAATATTTAAGCTCTGCGCGTTTCGACATGAACACCGTTCATTTAACAACAGATATTCAAAAGGTTGTTGCAGGCTCTGACGTTATTTTACTCGCCGTTCCGGCTGCTTATGTGGTAGAAGTACTTTCTGCACTGCCAGAAAATGCATTTGCAGGAAAAAAAATATTGTCTGCCATAAAGGGCATTTTACCAGAACAAAATATGTTGCTGAATGAGTATCTCAAGAAGCAATTCAACGTTTCCATCTCGGATTATTTTTCGGTGATGGGGCCCTGTCACGCAGAAGAAGTGGCTGCTGAAAAACTTTCTTATCTCACTTTTTCGGGCGTTGATGAATCTACGACAAAAACAATTTCCGATTCTTTCAAAACGGCTTATTTAAAAACCGTAATCAATCCAGACATCATCGGTGTTCAATTTGCCGCGGTGTTAAAAAACATTTATGCATTGGGAGCTGGAATAGCACATGGACTGGATTATGGCGATAATTTTTTAAGCGTGCTGATTGCAAACAGTGCAGATGAAATGGCGGGATTTTTAAGAAAGGCAGGCATCGTGAATGCAGAGGTTGGCTACGGAGTGGCAACCAAACACAAAGACCATAATCTTCATCATAATTATTCGGACTCTGTTTACCTTGGCGATTTGCTGGTAACCTGTTACTCGTTGTATAGCCGAAACAGAACTTTTGGAAATATGATTGGCAAGGGTTATTCTGTTAAATCCGCCATGTTAGAAATGAACATGGTTGCAGAAGGATACAATGCCAGCAAATGCATGCACATCATCAATGAGCAAGTGTCAGCCGATATGCCCATAGCCAATGCCGTTTTTGAAATACTTTGGAATGGTCAATCTGCCTCAGATGTTTTCGGCAGACTGGAGCAAGAATTGGTGTAGTTATAAGGATTGAAATCCCTTCAATTAAAAGTGATATCCTACTTTGATCGCGATATTGAAGTTGAACAAGGTTTGTTTGTATTTCGCAAAGCCTTCGTCGATGGTTGAACCATTGTCAAAATAATAATATTTCTTTCCGCTTACATTTCTCAAACCTGCCAATCCCGTAAAATCAAGAGAAAGTCTGTCGTATAACACTTGATAGCCGAATCCCACCAACATATCAGACAAATCTTCATATTCTTTCTTTATGGAGCCACGATGTACGTAGTTGAAGGTAGTGCTGTCATATCGAATTCCAGGAACTTCAAATCTATGACGCATTCTGTCGTACGAAAAGCAGAAATATGCACCATCAGGCGCTTCGCTGTCGAAATACAAACGAGGTTGAATGGATAGCATATACCCCAATTGAGGCGTTCTTGAATCGAAATTGTATATGCCATCTGCCTTATCATCATAAGGATCTTGTCCGCCTGGATATTGGTAGTTGATTAAGTCTAATCCATCAGACCCCCAAAATAAATTTCTTACATAGTTTCTGTGGGTAAACCCTATACCACCCTGTATGGAAAAGAAATCCGTAAGCACTCTTTCATAATGTGCCGAAAATGTACCCGGAATAAATCAAAATGGAGCAAGCTTCAC
>JBDLUO010000147.1:0-8836 GCA_039805285.1 Bacteroidota bacterium | reverse complement strand
AGTATTCAAGTATTTCTTGAATGGTGTTGTCCAACCGGCTTGCAGAATTTAAGGTTAAGTTCAGAAGTTTGACATTTTCCGGATTAAGTCCTTGCGATTGGAGCACAAGGGAAATGATTCCTTTGATTGAGAGAAGAGGAGATCGGAGATCGTGTGATATACTGTACACAAATTGATCCAACTCCATATTTATTTTACTCAATTCTTTATTCTTGTAGAGCACATCTTCCTGAATGTTTTTTTGTTCAGTAATATCTACCCCAATTACAATCACGTTCTCTAGTTCATTCTTCTCGTTTATATAGGGTAAAATATTTCTCAGGTAATAAATAACATTGCCTTCTTGATCGGTAAAACGGTCTTCTGATTGAATCAACTTTCTTTCTGAAACGGCTTGCTCTAGGGTGTTGACTGCTTCTTTTATGCCCTGGATGTGACTATTTTCTTTCAGTTCAGTAAATTTGAAATGTCCGAAATTATTCCAAACACTGTTGCTGTTCGCCTTGGATGCATTGATAAATGTGAGCTCTAGGTCTTTATTGAAAACCAATATTTCTGAAGGGGAATGATTTAATATTCGCTCATAAAATCCTTTCAATTCATGTATTTTTTTAAGCGAGGAATCACGCTCAACTACTGCGCTCTCAAGATTATGCTGCAGTTTTTTCACTTCTGTTATGTCTTGCAAACTTCCGACCAAGCGAAGCAATTTTCCTTCAACATCTCTCTCAGCAATGGTTTGTGACTGAATGACTCTCTCTGACAAATCATCTGCTTTCGTTATTCGGTAAATCTGTTTGACAAAGCTTATATTTTCATGAATCAGTCCATCAAGTCCTTTCATTATTTTATCACGATCTTCATCAATAATTGCGTTTTTCCATTGTTGAAAAAGTTGTTCATTGGATTTTGTTTTTTTAATGCCCATCAATTGAAAAGCTACATCATTCCAGTTCACTTCATTGCTCGACACGTCCCATTCCCAGATGCCGATTTGTGAGAATTGTGTGATCAATTGAAAGCGAGAATTCATTTTCAAGATTTCTCTTTGTTGTTCGATTTCTCCTGTAATGTCTTTTTGAATCGCAATAAAATTGACGTGTTTTCCGGCGTCATCAAAAACGGATACAATTTCCAATTGATTGTAATACGCTTCTCCTTTTTTATTGTGATTTACAATAACAATCTCGATGTCTTTTTTATCCGAAAGCGCATCCGACAATGCTTTTCTTTTTTCAGGTGTAGCATCTGGCCCTTGTAGAAAATCTTTGGGTTTTTTTCCAATGATTTCATCCAATTGATACCCTGAAATTTGAGAGAATGCATCATTAACCCATTCTACTCTACCATACGAATCTGCTATAATTACACCGCTTTTGGATTTTGTTGCTATCAGCGATAATTTTCTGAGTTCGTGCTCAGATTTGGAAATGAGTTCGATTTGATTTTCTATTTGTTCGCTTCGTTTCTTGTTGGCAAGTACCGATTGCATTTGGTTGATAAAAACACCGAAAATGTCGAGGTGTTTCTCTTCTATCTTCAAATATAATTTCTCATTTTCTTTGGAGATTGCAGCAAAAAAAAGAATTTCAAATTTGAGTTCTTTGTCGAAATAGTTTCCAAATATGGCACTTGAAAAGAGGTTCAAATTTTCTGATTGCCCAAGCTTATCCTTGCACAATAAATGAGGCCTACCTTTATTTAAGTCAGTGGTTAACGCGATCAAATCAGTCGCAATTTTTTTTCCCGAATCATCAGATTTTATACCCTCACAAATGATTTTGGCATCCGAATTAGGTGTAAAAGGATTGTATACGACAACAGCAGATTCGATTTCCAGAATGTCGATTAAAGCTTCGCCCATCATGATCAGCAACTCATCTTCATTATTGATGTTGAGTGATAAACTGCTGTAATGCTGCAATCGTTTGTACAACAATAATTCTTGATCGAGCCTGTCTCTTGTATTAATTAATTCTTGCTCAATTGAGGAGAATCGGGTAACTCGAAGCTGAAGTTCTTTATATCGATCAATTAATGTTTCATATGGTAAATTTTCTGGCACTGCGGTTAGGATAAATTTATCTGTAAATCACGTATAGTGCTGTAGTATAGTTATGATAGGTATTGATTCCACCTAATCTCGCAAACTCACCAAAACCATACATGCCTAACCACGGTGGACATTCTCCATTGGTATAAAATGGATTTTGCATTTTACTTACCAACTCGTCTTTTATGATTCTATTGAATAAAAATCTTCCTCTCGCTAAACAATCCGCATGAAATACCGCAACGGTTTCGGCGCCTTTCATTCTTTCGCGCATAACAGATACCATTCTATCCATTTCATTGAATATAAGTTCCTCATCGCGCGTTGTAAGCCAGAGTTCGGTTCCCTCTGAAATATCTGTTGCATAATACATATCATTCCCCTCATGTTTGGTAACCACTCTTAAAATATGTGAATTCCCATATTCGGCAGCCAGATTCGGACTGAGCTTTTCTCCCAGCGCGCCGATAGGAATAGAATCTCCACAGGTTGCGCTCTCGGGTAAACCCATTCTTTTGGTATACTCTTGCCATGCTGGATTTCCGTTAAATTCTTCGATGATGTGACCTTTACTTTTGGTAACAATCAGCGGTTCACCAACAGCTACGAAACCATGGGTAGCCTGTGTATCTACTTTTAAAGTAGGGTCGGCAAATCCGATTAAATAAGCCCCATGTTCCGTTACCTCTTGATTGAATGCTTGATAGCTTACTACTCCTTTCATATTGTCTGAAGTAGTAGCACCAAAGATGGTAACATCTGCACCAAATACCTCTTCTATGGCTCGTATTGTAGCGTTATTGTCAATGTCAATTCCCGAAGCCATGGTGTAAATCATATTTATCCCCGCAGACTTTTCCTTCAGTTCTTTTGCCATCTGAAGCGTTTTTTCGTAGGTATTGTTTCCATAAATATCCTGGGTATGGGATACCGCAAATTCATTTCCCTTTAGTGCCATCAAAGCCATATCTTTCATTGATTCGCTTACACCTTCTCTTCCAACAACACCACAGCATGAAGCCGCTAACAAAATGGCATTGGGAGCCATTTCATGCGCCTGTGCCATCATTTCTTTAAAATCATGACCAATAGATGCGTGAAAAACGATTAAATCAGCATCCGCATAGTTTTGTCCCATTGCGATTTCCATACATTCAATTACCGCTCGCTTCGTATTGATCACTCTTGCACTAGATGAAAAAAATTGTAACATAAGTTTGAATTTTGTTGAGGAGCTGCAAAATATCCCATAAGTATCTCAATCATAAAGAGTAACAGGTTTTATTTTAAATCTTACGTGTAAATACGTAGCGCTAGATAAAAACAGGATTCAAATTGAGCATACTGCATTTATTATCTAATTTTGAAACCAATACCTGCAAATTCCTACATGAAAAATACCGATTACATTCTGTTGATTGACGATGATGAGGCCACTCGTTTTTACCACTCTGTTATGGCAGAAGAGGCCAACGTCTCAGAACAAATCATTATCGCTCGAAATGGCATGGAGGGAATTGACATACTAAAAAAACTTTCCGCTCAATCCCCTTCTTTTCAGGGCATCATTTTTTTAGACATCAATATGCCTGCAGTAGATGGATGGGAAGTATTGTCCGAATTTGAAAAAATGAATTCCGATTTCATTCAAACGCAAACGGTAGTTATGGTTTCTGCCTCAGATCACCCAAAGGATATTGAAAAAATAATTGCACATCCACTGATTCATTCCTACATGCCGAAACCCCTAATTGCGGAGAAAATTCGCTTTCTTGCAGAGTCGCTTTGAGAATGATTCAAGGGTTTGTGGTTTGTTTATCCGCTACGCGGATTTGGGATTTGGGATTAAAGATTTGGGATAATGAACTATTAATTACCAATCACAAATTATAATGCAAAAAGCGCAGAGCAATCGGGTTTGCTGCAGTTGGCGTTGTTCTGTAGGTCACCCTTCATCACTTAAAAAATCATTCTGATTTTTCTTTTTAAATGAGATGTATCATACTTACAAAATCATCTTCAAAAAAATACCCCAAGAAAGACGTAGCTGTTTATTTATATTGCACTCGAACGAAAAAATAAAAATTAAGAACAAAGATTCACATGAAAAAAATCTGCATCACAGGTGTATCCGGATTTCTGGGTTCGCACATGGCATTAGAAGGACTTAAAAAAGGGTATCAAATCGTTGGGACGGTCAGAAATGAAGAGAAAGCAACTGAAACCAAAAAGATGTTGTCGAAATATCTCGATGCTGCAACATTGCAAAAACTCGAGTTCAGATATGTAGACCTGCTTGTAGCTGAAGGTTGGAACGACGCACTGAAAGATTGTGAAGCAGTCATTCATGTGGCTTCTCCATTTATCATAGAAATACCGAAACATGAGGATGAACTGATTTTGCCAGCAAGAAATGGAGTTAAACACGTATTTGAAGCGGCAATAAAAAACAACATATATCGCGTCGTTCAAACGTCTTCTATCGCCGCAATCATGTATGGTCACGACCTAAACAAAACGGATTTTAACGAAACGGATTGGACGCAACTGGATGGAAAAATGATTTCAGCTTACACAAAAAGCAAAACATTGGCAGAAATGGATGTTTGGAACTTTGCAAAAAATCATGCTCGTCTACAAGTAACCACAATCAATCCTGGATTCGTTTTGGGTCCGATCTTGGGCAAAGACCCCGGAACCAGTGCAACAGTGATTTTAAGAATGATGAAAGGCGAATATCCAGGTGTTCCTAAACTCGGATTTCCAACTGTGGATGTGAGAGACGTGGTTGAACTTCATTATCTCGCACTTGAAAATACAAAGGCAGTCGGACAAAGATATGCTGCAGTATCAGACTCTGTTTGGTTTACCGATTTGGCCAGATTTGTACTTGAAGCAGGACCCGAATACAAAGGAAAAGTAAAGGCATTCGAATTGCCAAATTGGTTTATGACCATTTATGCTTTGTTTGAGAAGTCTGTAAAAATGATTTTACCAGAGCTCGGATTTAAAGCAAACATATCCAATGAAAAAGCAAAAACAGAACTGGGATTCAATCCACGTTCAGTAAAAGAAGCAGTTGCGGGAACCGTAATTTCGGTTAAAGAAAATAAACTCGTATAAAAGATTCGAATAAAAAAACAGAGCCCGAAAACGGGCTCTGTTCATATCAAGATCAAGTGATTTTTTTTATTTGCTCATAGCAAATTCCAACTTGAAGTTTAGCGCTACATCTGCACCAACTGTTGCTCCACCAGCTTCTGTTAAAGCATTCCACTTTAAACCATAATCAAAACGATTGATGCTACCTGTCGCTTTGAAACCCGCTTTGGTATTGCCATATCCGTCTTTTGCTGTTCCGCCATAAACCACATCGAAACTTGCTTTTTTGGTTACATTACGAACGGTTAGATCGCCGGTAAGTTTGTATTTGTTTCCTGATACTTTTGTAAAAGAAGTACTTTTGAAAGTCATTTTAGGATAAGAAGCTGCGTTGAAAAAATCATCTCCTTTCAAATGATCATCTCTCATAGAATTATCGGTGTTGATGCTGTTCACATCTACGCTGAATTCGATTGATGCATTATTGAAATCATCTGAAGTGCTGCTGATGCTGCCATCATACACTTTGAAACTTCCATCTACTTCCGATATAACCAAATGGGTTACGGAAAAATTTAAATTGGAATGCATCTTATCAATCTTCCATGTTTTAGGTTGATCTTTCTTTGTTTTGGTCACTCCTTTATCTGTAATGGTGAAAGAAGAAGTTGTGATCAGTAATCCTGCAACCATCATTGGAACGGTTAACAAACGAAGCATAGTTTTTTTCATTTTTCTTGTTTTTAATTGTTAAGCAAATATATCTAAATTTGGTTTCTAAAAGTAACCAGTTACCTGAAAGTAATTGGTTACCTAAATGATATCTATATGTTTAAAGACCAAAATAAATCATTGAAAACAGGAACCTGCCAGTTGCGTCTGAAAGCTTCAAGAGATGCGCTTGAAGTGATTCAGGGAAAATGGAGGGTGCCTATCATTATTTCCTTGACTTTTGGAAAGAAAAGATTCAATGAGATCAAAAATGAAATCGGTGACATTTCTCCCAAAATGTTGTCTCAGGAATTGAAAATGCTGGAAGAGAATCAGATCATTCAGCGCAATGTGTACGACAGTAAACCTGTGATGATAGAATATGAACTCACTCCCTTGGGCAGATCCATGAAAAAGATGCTTGAAGAACTCTTAGCATGGGGCCTGCATTTCCGTAAGGAAATCATAAAGAAACAACATTAAAGGAAAAAGATTCATTCTTAATATGCCTTTCTCAACATTTCGGCATAGGCGTTGGGTAATGGACTTTCTTCAACCGCTTTTGCAGCTGCTTCTACATCGTAATCAAAACGAATGAAAGCTACGGAGATGGACTCCTTGTTGAAAACCGAAGATTGCTCGTCTAGCTCTAAAATCACATAGCCGCCTCGATTATCTCCATCCTTGGGCTTACCAACAGAACCTGTGTTTATGGCATGTCTATAACGTACCCCCGTTTCTGTTTCTGATTGTAGTATGCGATGATAGGGCTTGTGGGTATGTCCAAAACAAAGCACATCGGCATTAGACTGCTCCAAGATTCTCAACATGCTTTTTTCATCCCTGTCTTCAAAAAGATATTCATTGATTTTTCTTGGACTTCCGTGAACGAGTAAAAGACTCAGTTTATGTTCATTCAATGCGAAATCGATTCGAATTTGTGAGGGTAAACTTCTAAGGTATTTTCTTTCTTCAGATCCAACTATTTCATTGGTGTACGAGATTGAAATCTTTCCCATGGATTTATCTTCATCCGATTTATACGCGCAACCACATTCATCAATATGCAAGCCAATGCCTTCGTCGTAGTTTCCCGCTATAGTCGGAATTCCTCTTTTACGAATTTCCTGAATCACTTCGTTGGGCCAGATGTTGTAGCCAACCAAATCGCCTAAACAATATACCGCATCTGTATTTTGTTGCTCCAGATCTTTAAAAAAAGCCTGCAATGCAGGTAGATTTGCATGTACGTCTGAAAAGATTGCGATTTTCATGAAATTGAATTTTTCGTTTTATCATACCATTTATCTCTGAATCTGAAAGCAAGATTTACTAGCAAAATCAAAGCAGGCACTTCTACCAAAGGACCAATAACACCGGCGAATGCTTGTCCGCTGTTGATGCCGAATATTCCGATGGCTACAGCGATGGCAAGTTCGAAATTGTTTCCCGCAGCAGTAAAAGCTATAGACGCATTGGTTGAATAATCTGCACCCATTTTTTTACCAACCCAAAAGCTGGTTATAAACATGATGGCAAAGTAAATGGCTAAAGGAATAGCGATTCTGATTACATCCAATGGAATCTGCAAGATCAAATTTCCTTTAAGACTAAACATAACAACGATAGTGAACAAAAGGGAAACCAAAGTGATGGGTGACACAAAAGGAATGAATTTTTGATTGAACCACAATTCACCTTTGAGACGAATCAAAATAAACCTTGATAAATATCCAGCTATAAAGGGAAGTCCAAGATATATTCCAACCGTTTTAGCTATTTCAACCATTGAGATGTTGATTTCTTCACTTTCATATCCCAACCAAGATGGAATGACAGAAACAAACAGGTAAGCGTATACGCTGTATAATAAAACCTGAAAAATACTATTCAGTGCAACAAGTCCAGCAGCATATTCTCTACTTCCTTCTGCCAATTCATTCCATACGATGACCATAGCAATACACCTGGCTAAACCAATCAAAATAAGACCTGTTCTATATTCGGGTTGATCACCCAAAAAAACAAACGCCAATACAAACATTAAAACCGGTCCGATGACCCAGTTGAGAAAAAGAGATACGCCAAGCACCTTTGTATTTCGGAAAACTTCTTTCATTTTATCGTACCTCACTTTCGTAAAAGGAGGATACATCATCAGAATGAGTCCGACTGCCAAAGGAATATTGGTAGTGCCAGACGAGAAAGATTGAATGAAATCAGCTGAATTGGGAAAGAAATGTCCGACAGATATACCAATTACCATGGCAAGAAAAATCCAAAGGGTGAGATATCTGTCGAGGAAACCCAGTTTTTTTCTTTCGTGAGCGGGTGCGCAGTTTTGATTTGACATATTAAAAAGATTAGCAACAGCCAGCGCCTGGCTTGCATTCATTTTGTGATGTTGGTTTGTTAGCCGAAACGGTTATAGAGAAAATGCCAGTCGTGCCGGAGCGGTAAGCATTTATTTCTTCCTGATTCATATATCTGGAAAGAATATCATCTGGAATATAAATGGGTTTTTCGATAGAAATGCGAATGTCGTTAAATCCGTTTGCTGCAATCAGTTCTAAATAAACCTCTTTTTGAATGGCACCAGAAACACATCCAGCGTACATTTCTGCATCCTTCTTTAATGCATCAGGCAGTTTACCAGATAAAACCACATCAGAAATACAGAAATGACCACCTGGTTTTAATACCCTGAACATATCTTTAAAAACAGCATTTTTATCGGGCACCAAATTCAATACACAATTGCTTACAACAACATCGGCCATATTCGATCCAACAGGCATTTGCTCAATGTCACCCAATCGAAACTCTACATTATTAAATTGCAATTGATCTGCATTCAATCTTGCTTTTTCTATCATGGCAGGTGTAAAATCGATGCCTATAACTTTTCCGGTATCACCCACTTCGAAGCGAGCCACAAAACAATCATTGCCCGCACCACTGCCCAAATCA
>JBDLUO010000146.1:0-4971 GCA_039805285.1 Bacteroidota bacterium | reverse complement strand
TTATTTTACAGCGAGAAAAGAAAATACAGCCAGAAAAGATTTATACAGCGTGAAGTTAGACGGGAAGAAAATGCAAAGACTCACTTTCGGCGAATACAATCATGTGAACTTTCAGTTTTCTCCAACATTCGAATATTTCACTACCATATACGGTAATGCATATACGCCAAATAGTCTAGCTGTTTTAAGCACGAAGGGCAAGCTGATCAAGGTTCTATCAGAAGGAAAAGGTCCTCAGTTCGATAGCTTAGAATTGGCAGAAACTAAAATGGTGCGGGTGATGAGCGATGACAGTATCTATGCACTTCCAATGAAAATTACATGGCCCATGAACATGGTGAAAGGAAAAAAATATCCCGTTCTGATTTCTATTTATGGCGGTCCTAATGCAGGAACGGTAATGGATAATTGGACTTTGACCGGTTCTCAACAATGGTATGCCAAAGAGGGATTAATTCAGGTTGCGATGGATCACAGAGCGAGTGGACATTTTGGAAAAGAAGGAGTCAATTACATGTATCACAATTTAGGATATTGGGAGATGAAGGACTACTCAACCATGGTAAAATGGTTGATAGACAGCGCACAGGCTGACCCAAGTAAAATATGCATCACCGGCTTTAGCTATGGCGGTTACCTCAGTAGCTATGCCCTAACATATGGTGCAGATGTATTTACTCATGGAATGGCAGGCGGAAGTGTAATTGACTGGTCTTTGTATGATTCTCATTATACAGAAAGATTCATGGGAACAAAAGAGAACAATCCTGAAGGATATAAAACAAGCTCTGTATTGAGCCATACCAAAAACTACAAAGGCATGTTGCAAATCGTACATGGAGTTGTAGACGAAAATGTGCACATGCAAAACAGCATTCAGCTCATCAGTCAATTACAAGATCAGAAAAAGGATTTCGATTTTATGGCTTACAGTGGCGGAAGACATGGATGGGGCGGAAACAAAGGCCTGCATTTTCAAAACCTAAAAACCAAGTTTATCTATAAACATCTTTTAGAAAAAGAGGTTCCTAAGGAAATGTTGAAATAAAAAGGACGCTGATTTTAGAGTATCGACTTCAAGGCTTCGAAATCTACGCCTACGGATATTCCTTTTGAAGTTATTACAACAGGTCGTTTGATTGTACTTGTATGTTCAAGCATGATATCAACAGCTAAATTTTCATCCAATATTTTGCCCTCGTAATCGGGGGTAATTTTTTTCCAGGTTGTTCCTTTTTTATTCAACAGCTTTTCCCAGCCAACCGCATCAGACCATTCACTTAACGTCTGTTTGTCTATAGAGGCTGTTTTGTAATTGTGAAAAGTGAAAGGGACATCATTTTCCTTTAACCAAGTACATACTTTTTTTACGGAATCACAATTGGGGATGCCGAATACCGTGCAGGAATTCATGTATTATCTTTGATGATGAACCAACGTTTTTTGCTGGCAGAATTTGGTTTGCAACTATAAAAAATACACCATTAAAAATCTGGAAGTTTTGGTTTATTCTTCATGATAGCGTCTATTTTTTCCATGATCTCTGGCGTTAACATCTTAACCACTTCCAGTGATTTGAGATTTTCTATCAGCTGTTGTTTTTTTGTAGCTCCAAGTATGGCTGTACTCACATTCGGATTGTGTATGCACCAAGCAATGCTTAATGTAGCCAAGCTTACGCCCATTTTATTTGAAAGTTCTGCAAGCTTTTTAACTTTCTTCATGTTGTCTTCGAGCATCCATCTTTCCTTCAGCCAGTCGAAGCCCTGAAGTGCGAAACGACTGTTTTTAGGAATGCCATCGTTGTATTTTCCTGTGAGTAATCCAGATGCCATCGGACTCCAAATGGTTGTTCCCAATCCTACATTTCTGAATACATCTAAATAATCTTTTTCAATTTTCTCTCTTTCAAAAAGATTGTATTGAGGCTGTTCCATTGTAGGTCCGATCAATCGGTATTCTGCTGCCACACGATGTGCTTCCATGATTTCTACGGCACTCCACTCGCTTGTACCCCAGTATAATACCTTTCCCTGTTGAATGAGATGGTTCATCGCCCAAACGGTTTCAAGTATGGGTGTGTTTTTATCTGGACGATGACAGAAGTACATGTCCAAATATTCAACTTGAAGTCTTTGCAATGCCTCATCACAGGCCTCAATTACGTGTTTGCGGCTAAGTCCAGTCTGATTTGGTTTGTTGCCTGTACCTCTCCAGCCCCAGAAGACCTTCGAAGAAACTAGGAAAGATGTACGGTCCCATTTTTTCTTTTTGATGACACGTCCCATCATTTTCTCACTTTCTCCTAGCGCATATATTTCTGCGTTATCGAAAAAATTGATGCCATTGTCGTAAGCAATCCCCATAAGTTCATCGGCAGTTTTATCATTGATCTGCTTGCTGAAACTAACCCAACTTCCAAAAGAAAGGGTGCTTACTTGAAGTCCCGATTTTCCTAAACGACGATATTTCATGGTAATAATATTTATATGCTAAGTTATAATAAGGTTGATAAAATCTAGGGTAAATATTTTTAAGGAGTATTAAATATTGACAAGTATTTAAGTTCAATGAGGTTTAATCGTTGCCGTAATATTGCGAAATCTAAAAAATTATAAAAACTATAAATTATGGGCGCCTCAAAAAAAGATTTCTTTCCCAAGCAAATAGTCAGCATTTCAAACGCCTGTAAAGGGTTTGGGCATCCAGCAAGAATAATAATTATGGAAAATTTAATTCTAGGTGGCGAATGGATTTGTGAAGATTTCCTTCAGTTAATTCCTCTTACCAGAACAACCATTTGGCAGCACCTTCAGTTGCTACAAAATGCTCGATTAATTCAAGGAAAATTTAAAAATAATTCAACCGTTTATTACATCAATGAAAATCAGCTTAAAGAAATAAAAAACTATTTTTCAAGTATTAAGTCATCAAAATTGTAATGAAAATTTCGGCGATAAATAATGACGTACTTTTAAATGCATTCAATAAATAAAAATTAAACTTGCTTATATTCTTTAGGATTATTATTCCAACTCATTTTCTTATACAAGAAAGATACTCCTTCATTTCTTTCTTAAGTTATTTGTAGAAAAAAGGAAATCCAAAAAATCAGCTTCATTAAATTAAGTATGGCTATATCATTCTATTTTTTAGATTGATTATTTTCTTTTCTTAAACATATAAAACAACCTCCTATACCATGCATTGTAATACTTTTTATAAAGCGACTCATATCTGTTTGCCAAATCAAAGATTTGATGCACGCCATAGCCCTCTTGCAGATAATGTGCGTAATGTTTTTTATAAATGAAATCGATTGAATCATGAATCTTGAAATTCATTTTATCTGATAAAGACGAACTGTCTTGTCTTTTTCTGTAATAAAACAAAGTTTTATCAATCTTATACACTCCACCATATTTAAAAACGATGCCAATCCATAAATCCCAATCTTCACAATAATTTATCCTTTCGTCAAATCCACCTACGCCATCAAAAACACTTTTACGAACAACCGCAGAGATAAAAATCATATTCTCCATCAATATCTTTTTTTTGCTGAAGGGTTTTAATTTCCATTCGCCTTTTCTTGCATCAAAAAATGCTGCTTTGCTGTAAACAACGTTTAACGCATCTTCCTTTTCCAGCAAATCAACGGTCAATTGTAAATAGTCTGCATGAATTAAATCATCAGCATCAAGAAACATCAAATATTTCCCTTTAGCATAAGAAGCACCTAGGTTTCTTGCTTTGGATGGACCACTGTTTTTTTGTTGGTAGACACTAATTTTTTTATCTGCATCTTGATCAATAATTTGATTCACAACATCTATTGATCCGTCTGTAGAACCGTCATCTACAACGATTATCTCAAAAAATTTGAATGTTTGATTTTGAACCGAATCAATTGTTTCTGCAAGGGTACTTGAATTATTGAAACATGGAATAATGACGGAAACCATATTTTTCATATTGACAGCGTTGAATATTGAAATCTAATTTTTTACCTAACCATTAAAGTTAAATGATGTACTATTTTTGTTTTGCCACAATTTTATGGTTCGAAAAAGTGAATAGTCTTTTACCCGTCAACTGTTCAATGACGTGCAAAACTTTGTATTTAAATTTCAAATTGGTTTTTTTGATGTCGAGTTCCACATTCCAGTTTTTTCGCTTGATGCGCTCTTCCATATATAGTGGATGAGTGCCTTCGTATTTTTTTAGTGAGTCGAACTGACTGTAATCGAAGAAATCTTCCGTTTCCAAAAATTGCTTCAAAGACGCATCATCATTGTTCCAGAAACCCGCCACATTTTTTTGTTTGATTTTCATGTTTTTGGGATCTTTCACCCAGCCATAATGATGGACATTCGCTTGGATCAATGCCACATTCAATTTTTGTCCATCGATTTTTCTAAATCCTTGCGCATCCCGATAAGATCGTATTTCAGGATTGTTTTTGATGATTCGGGTTTCTACATTATACCATTTCCTGCTGTTGCCTATGTAGTCGTAGGTTCCATAAAAATGCAAATAATGAAACAACAATCCATCAATTCTTTGATCGTTTTTATACGCTTCCATAGCCGACCGAATTGCAGGATGGTCTTTTTCATGAATCACCTCATCTGCCTGTATGTAAAAAATCCAGTCGGTGTCTTTAGAAACCAAATCCAGTACTTTGTTTGTTTCAACCGCCAGTACCGTTCCACCTGTTCTTAATGACATATCCCAAACAGAATGTTCAATTCGTATTTTAACTGATGGAATAGATCGAATAAGAGCCTCTGTTTCATCGGCACTATCTCCAATCAAAACAATAAACTCATCCACTACGGGCAATACAGTGGTAATGGACTCCACAACCGGATAGTCGCTGCTAACCGCATTTCTAATAATGGTAACGCCGGTAACTTTCATGAAAAATAATTGATATCAATAACCGAATGTATTTCGATTGTAATTTAG
>JBDLUO010000145.1:0-3080 GCA_039805285.1 Bacteroidota bacterium | reverse complement strand
TCGATAAAACAGGTAAGTTCGTTTTACCCATCATCTACGAATACATCGAATTGATTGGTGATGAATTTCTGGTGAAAAAAGACGGGTTGATGGGTATTGTTAACACTCAAAGTGAAATTATCCTTCCCTTGATTTACGAAACTGCAGCTGTGAAACAAGACGGATCTGTGGTTTTTTCCAAAAACGGAAAAGTCAAAAAAGTATACAACGGCGAAAAAAAGAAATTGAGCACAATTAACGATTACGACTGGATCGACGAAAACAGACTGGATGACAACATCAATCCTTCTTCTTCCGATTTGATCATGGTTGTGAAAAATGGGAAATATGGTTTCATCAATCGAAATTTTGAAGTAGTAGTTGCTCCCATCTTTCACTATTTAAGCTATGCTCAACCAAATGGTTTGATAAGAGTTTGCGATGGAAATAAATGGGGCTTCTTGGATAAAAAAGGAATGATTGTGATTCCGATAGAATATGATGATGCCATTGAGTTTTATGAGGGACGTTCTCTCGTGAAAAAAGGAGACAGCGGTTTTTGCATTGACATCAATGGACGACCAACCTCGGGATGTGTGGAACGATATGCAAAATGGGAATTTACAGAAGGAGGATCTTACACACAATACATCAAAGGAAGAAGAATTGTATCTCGTCCACCATTTAAAGGAGTAACAGACGATGAAGGAAAGCTGATTATTCCCATCATGTATGCTCACATAATAGGAATGGAATCCAATACATCCGAGTATCGGTGGAGCAAGTTGTATTACAAAGCGTCTATTGGTAACCGTTGGGGTGTTATGGATAAAAATGGAAAAGTGATGATTCCCTTTGTTTACGATGAAGTCTATGATTTCATGGGGGGAATGGAATTATACATGGTCAGAAAGAACAACCTGTATGGATTGTTCGATAATCAATTTAATGAAGTGCTCCCTTGTGAATTCGAAGGGATAGATTATGTCACATATAAAGGCAAGTATTGGTTTCGTAAAAAAGAGAAATGGGGTTTGATGGACAAAGATCAAAAAGTGATTGTAGAGCCGCAGTATGATAGTCATGGCTGGATGAAGAACGGAAAAATACAAGTTACGAAAAATAAGAAAAACGGAATGATAGATACACTTGGACGAATCATTATTCCCTTGATGTATGATGCGTTGGATGATGAAACACACCATGGTTTGATTGTTGCCTCATTGAAAAATAAATGGGGGTATCTGGATAGTTTGGGTAAAATCGCGATTCCTTTTGAGTATGATGATATCCGAAAGTTTTATAAGTCAATTGCGGGTGTTAAGAAAGAAGGAAATTATTTTTTTATCAATGCTTCTAATGAGAGAATCAACAGCAATACCTATGATTTCATCGACCACGATTGGTTTGGAAAAGAAGGCATTAAGGTAATGCGGAATAAAAAAGTGGGTATTGTGGATGTTAAAGGAAACGAGGTTATACCTTGCGAGTACGACGACATTAACGGTTATTCTGTAGATAAGGGATTTTCCTTGATTAAAGGACATAGACAAATTTGGATGAAAATAAATTCAGCCAATTGATTTCAAAACGGCTGAAAATTTGAAGTTGAAAAAACATCAACAATTTAATTATACGATAAAACGAAAAAATATGAGTGATTGGATAGAAGAAAACAATGCAATGCGAAAAACCTATCAGTTTAAGGATTTCGAAGCAGCAATGGAGTTCATGCAAAAAGCGACTCCGTTAATTAGCGCCTTAGACCATCATCCCGATTGGAGCAACTGTTACAATAAAGTACATGTATCGCTTACCACCCACGATGCAGGCAACAAAATAACCGAGAAGGACCATGCGCTTGCGAAGATTTTGGATGAGGTGTATGGAGAACTTTGATATCGCCTTTGCATATGTTGGTGTTTGCCCCTGTTGCCCTTGTTGGCGTTCACACCAACAGGGATCAATTTTCAATGGCAATAACTGATATCAGTGGTGTTCCACAATATGAAAAATTAAAATAACCTTCATTCATTATTTTACAATCTATATTGGGTATATGAATGCTATAATGATTGGGGTCAAAATTCTTAATTTTTAATCCTGCCGAAGCCAGCAAATCAATCCATTGTGATGAAGTATAAAGGCGTTCAAATCTATGACTATCCGGCAATACAATAGGATCAAAAAAATCATTGGCAAAAAATGATTTTAAATGATCGGCCTCTTCTTTATTCATGCAATCAAGCGTATTTACATAAGTATATAATGCTGAAAAATGCTCAGCAGCGTTTAAGAGTCTTTGCTCATAATCATCATTCATGGTATCTGCATCAGGCTCTATTAAAATCATCAATTGGGGATTCAATTGTTTAATGATGCTAAATAAATTAAATCGACCGTATACTTGCTGAATATGATGTAAAGTGAGCGATGCATTAACCAGTAAACAATCGCAATTGTCTGGAATTTGAATATTAATCATATCATACGTTATCAACTCCACAGGAGTATTAAACATATGATAATGAAGCTCAAACTTGAAATTGTTTTTCCGTTCTTCCAATTGCGACAAGGTAAAATTCAATGCATCATTTGATATTTCAACGCCAATCAGCGTTACTTTTTGAATGCTTTCAACATCTTGGAGGGCTTCAAGCAAACGCATCATTTGAAAAGCTCTTCCAATTCCAATATCCAAAATACATATCTCACTGTAACTAGACGCTTGTTTTAAAAAAGCCTTTTCTGCTATTTGCTGACATGCTGTTACCAATGGAAATTTATTGGTAAGTAAATCAAACAATACAATCTGAGGAATCTCAAATTCTTTTAAATATGTATTCTGAATGGTCTCTGGAATCCAATTTGATTTTTTTAATTCTATTCCTTTTTCCAAATGTGATAAAAAAACGGAATCCATTTTGATTCCGGCTTGATTATTTTCTTTTATCCAGTTTTCTAATTTTATCATTGCTTGTTGCACGAACATTGTTTTTTTCAAGCACAAACTTCCTAATTAATTCAATCATTTCAAAATGAATCGTTTTGTTAATTGTTCAACAATACACCAATCAAAAAAATGATAATTTAAGATGCAC
>JBDLUO010000144.1:0-3150 GCA_039805285.1 Bacteroidota bacterium | reverse complement strand
CCATCTACAAAAAAACAAGCCTACTGATGCGCATTTACTGTTTATTCCTTTTTGTTTTAATACTTACCAACTGTACTCCCACTCAAAATGCGGTGTATTTTCATAATGCTGCAGAATCTGGAATTGTATCCCAAAACATAAATACGGATGAGCCGTTAATACAAAAAAATGATCTACTTAGCATCAGCGTCAGTAGTTTGAATGCTGAAGCCACTGCTATTTTCAATACGCCAAACACGCAGGCAACCAGCACCTCTACACAAACCGGATCTACATCTGCAGGAGGCTACTTGGTTAACTCGGAAGGAAATGTTCAGATGCCCATTTTAGGAAGCATCAAGGCCGAAGGACTCACAAAAAAACAACTCAAGAACTCTATTAGTCAAATGATTAATGAAAAGAAATTGCTTGTAGATCCCATTGTGACGATTAGACACTTGAATTATGAAGTTTCAATCATAGGCGAAGTAGGCAAACCCACAGTAATCAACGTTCCGAGTGAAAAAATTTCATTGCTCAAAGCACTAGGCATTGCAGGTGATATAACCATTTACGGAAAAAAACACAATGTATTGTTGATTCGTGAAGAAGAAGGCAAAAGAACCATTAACAGAATCAATTTGAATGACGAAAAATTCCTTACTTCTCCATTTTACTATCTCAAACCAAACGACATAGTTTATGTAGAGCCTAATGAACGGAAAATTAAAAACGCAAACCGCAACCAACAACTATTGCCGACGGTATTAAGTGCACTTTCCATCATCGCCATTATTGTCACCAACCTGATCCGAAACTAATCAAAATGAATCGTACCCAAGTTACAACAACTCCCAAAAAAAGGATCCCTGTTAAACAAGAGGAGAATCTTTTTATACAATTGATTTCGAGATATATCTTCTATTGGCCGCTATTTCTAGCATTGGTAATACTTTTGGTATCCAGTGCTTTTGTTTTTATTAGATATACCACTCCTATGTATGAAGCGAATGCGACCTTGATCATTAAGGATGAAAAAAAAGGCGTTGAAGCATCAAAGTCTATGGATGCTTTAAATGCAATCAGCACAAAAAAAATCATTGAAAATGAGATCGAGGTACTCCAGTCCAGATCGATCATGGAAAATGTGGTTAAAAACTTAAACCTCTATGCTCCGATTTTTCAAGAAGGTAAGATTAGGAATATATCTGCTTACACCCTAAGCCCCGTAACCATTACAGCATCGCACCCAGATTCAATTGAGCCAGTTGAAAAAGTAGAACTTATGTTTGATGAAAAAACAAAGGGGATTTATCTAGACGGTGAATTTACTGGAATTATTGACGAATGGATTCCTACTCCTTTTGGCAAACTAAAGTTTACTCTGAATGCATACTATAAAAAAACACAATCCACAAAACCTTTCTACTTTAGTTTGGTAGATCCCAAAGAAATAGCAAAAAACATGCTCAAGGGTTTGCAAGCGTCTTCAGCAAACAAATTATCTTCTATCATCAGTTTAAATTATAAAGACGAGGTTCCGAAACGCGCAGAAGATGTGTTGAATGAACTTATAAAAATGTACGATTTCGCTTCAGTTAATGAAAAAAATACACTTGCGAAAAGTACCCTTCAATTTGTGGATGAAAGACTACAGTCCGTAGCAAAAGACCTGGATTCTATAGAGCAAACAGTACAAAGATATAAAGCGGGCAGCGGAGCTTCAGACATTAGCACGCAGGGGCAACTTTATCTTCAAAATGTGAGTACCAATGATCAAGAACTTGGAAAAATAAACATGCAACTTGCTGTATTAGGACAAGTTGATGCTGCTGTTAATTCTGGCATTGGAGGATCTACAGGACTAACTCCGGCTACCATGGGAATCGCTGATGCGGGTCTTACTCAACTTGTAAATGATTTAAATACCAAAGAACTGGAATATGAGCGATTAAAGAAAACAGTTGCAGAGAATAACCCTTTGCTTGTTTCACTCAAAGACCAGATAAACAGAATAAAACCTACCATTCAAGATAATTTGGTTACACAGAAAAGGAATTTAGAAACCAACAGATCGAACTTGCTTGCGACAAATAGCAGATACAACGCGATGTTGAGTTCTATTCCCGTTAAAGAGAGAGAGATCTTAGAAATAAGCAGAGATCAGAATGTAAAAAGCAGCATTTATGCGTTTTTACTGCAAAAGAAAGAAGAAAGTGAACTTTCTTATGCCTCAACACTTTCTGATAGCCGAGTTATCAATGACGCGCAGGCTTCTAAATTTCCTGTCAGTCCGAACAAAAAACTAATCCTAATTGGTGCTATCGTTTTTGCCATAGTGTTGGGAATTGGAATCATAACCGCAAAGGAAGGATTTACCAGTACCGTCCTTTACC
The DNA here is from genome assembly GCA_039805285.1 of Bacteroidota bacterium. Classification (GTDB taxonomy): domain Bacteria; phylum Bacteroidota; class Bacteroidia; order Chitinophagales; family Chitinophagaceae; genus Ferruginibacter. Next base: position 775 of record JBDLUO010000144.1, on the reverse strand, counting down.
GGAAAGACCTTGAGAACATGACTGCCATTCCTGTAATCGGAGAAATTGCATATAACGACGCTAAAGAATCCATCGTAATACAAAAAGGAAAAAGAAGCTTTATTGCTGAAGAGTTTCGTAAAATCAGGGCTTCGCTCCATTTTTTAGGTATTGGAGGTAGCAAGAAAAAAATATTGGTGACTTCCAGTATTCCTGGTGAGGGTAAAAGTTTTGTTTCTGCCAATCTTGCCATTAGCAATGCACTAACGGGTAAAAAGGTTTGTTTGATAGACATTGATTTGCATAACCCTGGATTGGGTAAACTGTTCGGAAAATCTAAAGAAGATATTGGGCTCAGTGATTATCTGACTGGTAAGAAAACCAAATCAGACATTATAAAAGCAGTAGCAAATTGTCCGAATCTTTATTTTGTTTCCACGGGTCCATTGCAGGAAGAGGCATCAGAAATGCTGCTTAATGGCAAAATAAATGAGTTATTAGCGATTTTAGAAACAGAATTCGACATGATCATCCTCGACACCGCTCCTACAGCATTGATTACTGACGCATATATACTTACAGAACTTTGTGATGCAACACTTTATGTTGTCAGACATAAACACACCCCTAAAATGCTGATAAAAAGAATGGATGAAAGTATGGAAATCAATCCTTTACATAATCCGGCGCTTATTTTCAATGGTGTGAAAAAAAGAGGATTTTTCAAGAACAATTATGGTTATGGTTATGATTATGTGTATGGTGGAAAGTACGGACAAGACCTAAAAAAAACAGG
>JBDLUO010000143.1:0-11468 GCA_039805285.1 Bacteroidota bacterium | reverse complement strand
CCCATTAATCCTCTTCTTTTCTCTTTCGAAAAAGCAAATGCAACTCTGGCGTCAAAGCCAAGTCCGGCAAGCATACAGCCAAATTTCCCGTTTAATGTAAATGCATCAATCCTTGTCGTTTTGTTTTGAAAAACAATTTCAAGTGATTTTTTTATGTTTCTTGAAATGCCGGCAGCCGTTGCCAATCCATTGCCCGAACCAACAGGTATGATTCCAACGTTTACGGTACAGTTTTGCAAATGAGCACAAACCTGATTGATGGTTCCATCTCCTCCGCAAATCACCACATCTGTTATTCTTTCCCCTAGAATCTTTTTGGGTAAAAAATCATACGCACCATCTGGTGTTGTGTGCCCAATTTCGAAATCGATTTGTTTAGCTTGGGTTTGTCTGACAATGATTTTTTCAAGCTTAGTTTTGTCGCGGGTTCCTGAAATGGGATTGACCAGGTAAAGAATCTTTCTATGGTCCGAAGTATACAAATTGGAAAATTAAATTGAGTTTGCTATTCGATAATCCTTGTCATATTTTTTAGACAAGCAGATTCGTCATACATCGGATTTATCCTGGATTTGAAATGATAGGCAACCACATCTCTGAGTTGTTTGTTGCTTCTGATCATGAAACTGGTAAAATGGTCAGACAAGGGCATGATGGAAATCTTGCCGTTTGTGTAAGTGAAGTCTGACAGATAAATTTGATCTCGAAATTTTATGTTTAAAATCTGTTTGCTGTCTACCTGACTTATGAATCCTGTAGCAGATAAAGTATCGATAAGCACCCTTTTCTTTTTATCGGTTCGTTTTAAAATACGTCCGATTAATTCGAAGCTGTATTCAGTTTCCGAAACACTGCTGATCTCTAACCGAAGATTGGTTTGTTCTCCTGTTACTTCGTTTGTAATGGAACCTCTCCATTTTCCGAGATAACTCGTATTTATGCTGTTTGATGGCGAATCTTCTAAGGAATGGGAGGAGTGATAAGGACAACCGGTAATGAGGATCATAGAGGCAAAACCTATCACGGAATTTAAAATAAGCCGTGCAAAACGGAGTTTGTTTTCAGGACGGTTCATCGTATGGTAAAAGTATGCAATAAATCTAGCGTTTCAAAAAATGAAACCCTCGAAATGAATTCATAATGATAAAGTCATAAAAGCCCTTCCATTTATGCTTCGGTCGAGTTCAATATATTCCAGAGGGTATCTTTCAATGACATAAGATTGAATCCCGTAACAGAAGAAATAAAAATATGTGGAATTTGTTCAGGTAATTCTTTGGATATTGCCTCTTTCAATTCTTCATCGAGCATATCTGATTTGCTGATGGCAATTACGAAGGATTTTTGCAACATTTCCGGGTTATACTTTTCGAGTTCATTTCTTAAGATTTCGAATTCTTGTCTGTGGTCTTTGCTGTCTGCTGGAATTAAAAAAAGCAAGACGGCATTGCGTTCGATGTGTCTTAAGAAACGATGTCCCAATCCTTTGCCTTCTGCTGCTCCTTCTATGATACCTGGCAAATCGGCCATGCAAAAACTTTTGGAGTCTCTATATTCTACCATGCCAAGTTGTGGAACGAGTGTGGTAAATGCGTAGTCTGCAATTTTAGGTTTCGCCGCGGTGATGCTTGAAAGCAGTGTTGATTTTCCGGCATTCGGAAATCCAACCAATCCTACATCAGCCAATACTTTCAATTCAAGTACTTTAATGCCTTCTATGCCTTCTTCTCCAGGTTGTGCATATTCTGGCGCTTGGTTGGTTGCAGATTTAAAATGGCTGTTTCCCAATCCGCCACGGCCACCTCTCATCAGAATGATTTCCTGACCATGTTCCAAAATTTCGGCTTCAACGGTTTCATCATCTTCCGATTTGGCTATGGTTCCCAATGGCACTTCGATGATAATGTCTTTTCCGTATCGTCCGGTACAGTGATTTCCGCCACCATTTTCTCCATTCTCTGCCAGGATGTTTTTGAAATAACGCAGATGCAATAAAGTCCAAAGTTGTGAATTCCCTCTTAAGATGATATGCGCGCCTCTTCCACCATCACCACCATCTGGCCCACCCATGGCAGTAAGTTTATTTCTCATGAAATGTCTGCTTCCAGCTCCGCCATGTCCACTACGGCAGAAAATCTTTATCTGATCTACAAAGTTTGATTTGTCCATGTTACAAGTATGGGAAATACATGCTTCCCGCCATCAAAAATAAGCACGTATCAGCGTTCTGACCGATTTTTTTTATTCGGCCTAAAGTCGCCTATCAAAGGGTAGTGGTCGCAATATCTTTTGTCGACCTTCATAAATTGGGTCGCTTCTATGGATTTGTCGGTGAAAATGTGATCGATTCGAAGTATCGGAAGCAGTCCGGTAAATGTATTTCCCAACCCAGATCCATGAACGAGATAAGGATCCTGTAAACCCTCCAACAGATGCGTGTATGCATAGCTGTTGGGCTGGTCGTTGAAATCGCCGCACAGAATCACTGGATGCGGACTCTGGTTCATTTCTTTTTTAATATCCACCACTTGTTTCCTACGCCACTCATATCCTTTTTTCAATTTCTTTAGAATTGATTTTGATTCTTGAATGCTTTCATCGTTGTCAAGCGATGGGTTGTCTATATAGTTTCGATCTAACTTATTAAGCTTGAAAGATTGAAGATGTATGTTGAAGAAGCGAATCGTATCCGTTTCTGAAACGACATCGGCATAAAAAAAGTTTGAATTGTAGTTTTCCGGATCAGGCGAAAATGTTTTTATGTTCACCAAAGGCAGTTTGCTCAGAATGGCATTTCCAAAATGGTGCTTTTTGTCGTAGTCCTTTTTCTTGTCGTATGAATAATACAAGTACGGATATCCGAGCTGTTTTCTGATTTTATAAACGTCATTGATGGCATCCTTTGCGCTGTCACCCGCAACGAGTTCTTGTATACAAGCCACGTCTGGATTATAATCTTTAATTAGCTTGAGCATTTTCTGTTTCAGCTCCGGTTGTGTTCGATACTCTCTGATTCTCAAATGTTCAATATTCCAACTCATGATACGGATATCCTTTGGGTCTTTTTTCATCCGAAAAGGATTGTCTAATTTCCATTGAAACACATTTTGCAATGGAACCCAGCAAATTAAAAATGCAGAAATGGAAATCAGAGAAAGCGCGGGTTTAGCAAAAAGCCAAATGGCAATAAATCCCAAAGTGATCAACATGTAATAGAAACTTGGGATATTCAACAAGTTCAAAATCCAGTATTTTCCTTCGGTGTAAGATGGGCCGTAACAACTCAAAATGAGTAAAAACACAGCAATGATATTGCCTGTTATCAGGAAAAATTTAGCTGTTTTTCGGATGGCCTGCATAAAGGAATATAAAGATAAGGATACAAGAATTTATGAGTTCAGATTAATATCCCCAATACCAATGATTTTCATTTGGAATGCGTGAACAGGAGTCATCAAAAAGTAAAAATCATTCTTCGGCAGCTTTACGCAAGATTTCTTTTTCGATTTCTGTCAGAGAATCGTAACCATTTGCGTTGATTTTGTCTAACAACTCATCTATTCGTTTTTCATTTTGGTTGCCAGAAGGTTGATAAGGATGACGATCGCCGGTTTTGTAAAAAATGGTTTTCCGTAATTCTTCTCTGCTGGGTTTTTGAGCTGGTGAAAAAACATGTATGATTTTATCGTACAAACGATTCATCCACAAACCGATATCGATTCCTTTTTTCAGCAAGAGGGAAAAGACAGCACCGCTTATGCCGCTACCCAATAGTGCAGAACCCAATGAAACTGGAGCAGCAGTAATGGTAATCAAATTAAAAACAAAAAATAAGATGTAGACAGACCATAATGGAAATCCATTGCGGAGATGGGTGAGAATTCTGTATTGTGGGGAGTACACGGTTGCCGCTGTTGCTACTCCAAATACAGCGATTTGCGAGCCCATCAACCAATTGCCATTGAGGGTATTGAAAATCAAAAAGAAAATGGCACCTCCGAATCCGCTGTATAAATAGAGTGGAATCACTTTGTCGTTGCCTGCATCCTTTTGCATCACATAGCCAAAGCTCCACAACCAGAACATGTTCGCCAATAGTGCAAGCAAAGCATTCCCGGAATCTGTGAACATATAGGTCAACAATGTCCAAGGTCTATTTATGGCTTTATCAAATCCATCAGGCAGGATCATCCATTGCAAAACAGACTCATTGAAAGCATTTGTGTTTTGTTGATTGAAATAGAATGACACTTTTAAAACAAGCATCAACAAGGTGAAAATAGCATTCAGTGCCAGTAGAGAAACGAGTGCGTTTCCTTCCATGCCTAACCAAGCTTTTTTAGGCCGGTTATCTTTATAGTCTATATATCTGTCTGATTCTCCCATATCAGAAAAAACGTTGTCTGTTGTTTTTATTCCAATACATAACGATGACCAATCCACACAATGCGCCTCCGAGGTGAGCAAAGTGAGCCACATTATCTCCACTGCTATTGGCTATGCCACTAAATAAGTCAATCGCTAAAATTCCCATAACCGCCCATTTGGTTTTGATGGGAAAAGGGATTGGAAAGATAAAAAGTTGCGTGTTGGGAAACGTATATCCGTATGCTGCGAGAATGCCCATGATCGCGCCCGAAGCTCCGACTGTCGCATTTTGGGTCAAAATCTGTTGATACATTTCTATCTCCTCGAACGATAAAGACACAGTTGAATGATCTATACCCCAATAGGTGTAAGCATAACTCCCCATTTGTGCCAATCCAGCAAACAAACCGCACACCAAATAAAAAGTCAAAAAACGTTTCGGTCCCCAAAGCTTTTCCATCAAACTTCCAAACATAAATAGACCGAGCATATTAAACAACAAATGCATCAGTCCGCCATGCATAAACATGTGGGTGATGAGTTGATGGGGCTTAAAAAAATCGGAACGGTAATGATGAAGGGCAAACCAGTCGTTTACCCAATTGAGTTCGTTCATTCCGCCAAAAGCGATTTGAGCCAAATAAACCAATGAATTGATGATCAACAAATTCAATACGATCGGTGAGGCACGTTGAAAGGGGCTTCTTACATCCATGAAACAAAGTTAGGTATTATGATGTTGATTTAAGTTTGAGTAAAGCAACACATTCTATGTGGTGGGTATGAGGAAACATATCTACGGGTTGCACTTTTTCCACGGTATATTTTTCGGAGAGCAGAGAGATGTCTCTGGCCATGGTTGCGGTATTGCAACTCACATAAACCATTTTGGGTGTCTCCATCTCCAGCAGTTTAAGAATCAATTTTTCATGCATGCCTGCTCTCGGAGGATCGGTGATGACCACATCCGGACGCCCATTGGCTTCAAAAAAAGCATCGTTGCAAATTTTTATTACGTCTCCGGCAAAAAAAGAGGCATGTTCGATATTGTTGAGTTTTGCATTTTTTTCGGCGTCTACAATGGCTTCTTCCACCACTTCTACCCCAACGAGCTTCGAAGCACCATCACTCAAAAATATACCGATACTTCCCGTTCCGCAGTATAAATCGTACACTACCTCTTTTCCCGTTAATGCCGCAAAATCACGAACTACACCATATAGCTTTTCCGCTTGTTTGGTATTGGTTTGGAAAAATGATTTCGGACTGATGATAAATGACCATTTTTCTAATTTTTCAACCACATATCCTTTCCCTGAATATACCACAGGCTCCAGTCCGTATAACGTATCGTTCCATTTTGGATTGATGGTATAAAGCAAGGTGCTGATTTCTGGAACCTTTGCCAGTAAATGATCGAGCAATGCTTTTCGTTCGGTTTCATCCTCATGATTCAAACAAATGTTCACCATAAGCTCACCGGTTGTGGTAAAGCGGATAATGATGTTTCTGAGCCATCCGGTATGGTTGCGAATATCATAAAAAGGGAGTTCTTTTTCTAGGGCATAATCTCTTATCGAATTTCTTACTTTGTTGTTTACATCGTCTAAGAGATGACATTCTTGTATATCGATGATTTTGTCGAAAATACGCGGCGCATGATATCCCAGTGCATTGTGCAACGAAGATGTGTCAGTCGATTCCATCTCGAGATGCGTCAGATATCTTTTATTGCTGAAGGTGAATTCGAGTTTATTTCGGTAAGCGGTGGTATCGTCGGATCCGATGATGGGAAGCAATTCGGGTATTTCGGTTTTTCCGATGCGTCTTAGGTTTTCACCTGCTTCTTGTTGTTTATAGATGAGTTGTTTTTCGTAAGGTAGCATCTGCCATTTGCAGCCACCACAAGTGCCAAAATGACGACAAAAAGGAGCTAGACGGTCTGGCGAAGGGGTCGTAATTCGAAGTACGCGTCCTTCTGCCCACTCTTTTTTGCTTTTAACCAGCATTAAATCCGCCACATCCCCCGGAATTGCACCCGATACGAAAATAACTTTGCCATCAATTTTGGCTATGGCTTTCCCCTCAGCTGCATAATCGGTCAACAAAACTTGCTCCAGTATCACAGGCGGATTTTTCTTTCTCATGCCACAAAAGTAATCTAGTTTTCACATGCTTCTATGGTTTCGTTTGGCGAATCCCAGCTTTGTTGGTCAACAAAAAAGAGGGGAAAGCGTTTTTTATCAAAACAAAAATGTTAACGATTTGTAATTTTGAACCTAAATCGAGGCGCTGATTTACTCAAGCGCTTAATTTTCAATACATTTGAACACATTTTTTATCTATGAACAAGTATATTCTTTCTGTTATTGTCGGATTTGGTTTTGCTGTACCCGGAATGTCTCAAAAATCCAACTCTGCTGCAACAAAAACTTCGTCTGATGCAGTAAATACAAAGCCAGTCATTCAAAAGCCGGCTTTTACGGTGAAACTTAATACCTCCAGTTACAAATCAGGTGTCGCTTTCCTTTGCTTTCACATGGGAAAAAACTTGAACATCGAGGATTCTGCTACGGTAAATGAGAATGGAGTTGCCGAGTTTACGGCAGATTCATTGGCGCCTGGTGGAATTTATGCCATTGTTTTTCCGGGCAAAAGACACACGTTCGACTTTTTCATCAGTCGCGACAAAAACATAGAATTATATGCAGACACCAACAATTTGCAAAATGTGAAGATTGTTGGCGCACCAGAAAACGACTTGTTTCATCAATATCAATCCTTTGTAGCGGTAAAAGGCAGCATCCTCTCCGGAGAAAGAGCCGCGTATCAGGCTTCTAAAACCGCTGCTGATTCCGCCCTACATCTGGAAACGTACAACAAAAACAACAAAGAACTTATAGATTATCGCGACTCTATCATGAGGGTTTTTCCGAGTTCCATGATGACCTCTATGCTTTATGCCATGAAGGAACCGGAGTTATTGATTAAAAAACCACTGACCCGTCAAGATTCTATCGATAATTACAACCACTACAAAGCACATTATTGGGATGGAGTAACGTTCATGGATGAACGCGTAATACGTACACCGTTTTTCTTACCCAAACTAGAAAGGTATTACGATGAAGTAATTCCACAGAATTCAGACAGCATCATCAAAGACCTCGACTATAAGCTCCTTTTGGCACGCAGTTGCCAACCAATGTACAGATTCATGCTGAATTGGCTCACAGATAAATACATCAATCCTAAAATCATGGGACAGGATGCCGTATTTGTGCATCTTTTCGAGAAATACCATAGCAAAGGTCTTACCAGTTGGCTGAATGAAAAACAAATGGAAACCATCTCACGCCGAGCATACATGCAGATGAGCAATCTGATTGGAGTAAAAGCAGCTGATTTGGATATGGTCGATTCTACAGGAAAAAAATTACCACTCTACGGCGTAAACGCTGAGTATACCCTTGTCGTTTTCTGGGATCCTACTTGCGGACACTGTAAAGAGGAAATTCCTCGTATCGATTCCATTTACAGAGCAACATGGAAAGCCAAGGGACTGAAAGTATATTCTGTGCTGTCGGATAACGACAAGAAAACAGAATGGGTGAATTACCTCAAAGAGAAAAAACTCGGAGATTGGGTGAACGTTTACGAAACCAAAGCGATGGAAAAAGCCATAACCGACGCAAATCAACCCAGTTTCAGACAATTATACGACGTGATTCAGACCCCAACCATATTGTTGCTGGATAAAGAAAAAAGAATCATTGCGAAAAAATTGGGCTGGTCTCAAATCAACGATTTGCTGAAAACAAAATGGAATACCAAAAAAGACTAAATACATGTTTCATCCATTGCTTCGATTTACATGCTTCATCTTCATTGTCTCTCTTTTTGCCAATAGCGTAAACGCGCAAACGCTAATTACGTACGGCAATAAAACAGTATCAAAAGAAGAATTTGTAAGGGCTTACAATAAAAACAAACAACCCGGACAAGATGCAGAAAAAGCCATAAGAGACTATGTTACGCTCTACAGCCATTTTAAAATGAAAGTAGAAGAAGCGAAAGCGATGAAATTGGATACGACCGATCAATTTAAAAATGATTTGACGGGCTTCAGACAACAAATTGCCGACAACTATTTGAGCGACGAAAAAACCAACAAGAAATTGTTGGATGAAGCATTTGATAGAAGTCAGTGGGACTTGCATATCATTCGATATTCGGTAAACATCGATGAAAGTATGGATCCGGCTGATACGGTGAAAAAAAAACAAGCCATCCTTGCTTTACATAAACAATTGGCAAGCGGTACAAATGCAGTTGAATTGGAGTCCGGAATAGAACAAGTAGACATGGGTTACATCACCGTTTTTTCATTGCCTTATGCGTATGAAAATCTGGTTTATTCCATAAAAGACAAAGGTGTTTCCAATCCGTATCGCGCGAAAAGAGCATGGCATATTTTTAAGTTGATAGACAAAAGACCATCAGCCGGAAAATGGAAAATCGCACAAATCCTGTTCACCTTTCCTTCGGATGCAGATGAATCCGTTAAAATGGATGCAAGAAAAAAATCCGATTCAGTTTACCAACTTCTTACACAAGGATCGGATTTTGCTGAAATGGCCAAACAATTCAGCGACGACAAACTTACCTATCTCAATGGAGGTGAACTTCCAGAATTTGGCACCGGTAAATTTGATCGGATGTTTGAAACAGAAGTGTTGAATCTGAAAAAAGACGGCGCGATTTCGAAGCCATTTCAAACGAGTTTTGGATTTCACATCCTAAAAAGAATTTCACAAACACCTACTCCTACCAACAGAGAAGATGATGGACTTTTGTATGAGCTCAGACAAAAATTTCAACAAGACGAACGCGTTAATATTTCCAAAAACACATTCTCGAAAGAAGTGATGGACAAACTGGGATTGAAACCCACTTATAACATCGACAATAAAGCTTTGTATGCAGAAGCAGATAGTGTATTGGCTGCTACAGACATCAGAATGGCCATTGAAAAATCTCCGATTGCATCAAAAACCATCTTTTATTTAAACAACAAAGGGAAGATTACTGGAAAAGACTGGTTGAACTTTGTTTGGGAATTCAAATCAAATCCCGAACGCTACAAAAACGAATCGAATTCGGAGCTATGGCAGAAATTCCAGCCCTACATTTCACTCGATTATTACAGAAAGAATCTGGAATCATTCAATGCCGATTTTGCTTATCAGATGATGGAATTTACAGAAGGAAATCTTTTGTTTGAGGTGATGGAGAAAATGGTTTGGTCCAAAGCTGCTTCAGATTCATTGGGATTAAAAGAACATTACAGCAATAACAAATCCAAATACACATGGAGCACCAGTGCAGATGTGCTGATCATGAACTGCATCTCCGAAGACATTGCAAAAGCAGCCATTGAAAGTCTTGCTGCAGGCGTAAACTGGAGAGAGTTAGTAGAAGTGAATCAGGGGGAATTGCAAGGAGACAGTGGCAGATTTGAATTGGCTCAAATTGGAGCAGATCCAAAATCCACAGCAGGAACATTCAGTAAAATAAACTTGAATGCAGACGGGACAGCGAGCTTCATGTACTACCAAAAAATATATTCCGATGGAGAGCAAAGGAGTTTCGAAGATTCGAGAGGAATGGTAATCAACGACTATCAAGAGGTAATAGAAAAAAAATGGCTGGAGCAATTGAAATTAAAGTATCCTTTAAAAGTGAACGAATCAGTTTTGAAAACACTGATAAAAAAATAACGATTATAGAAACGGATTCAATTCAAGCATTATTGTTAGAAATATAAATTATTTGCTTCTTATTTTTAAAATCAAATAGCATGAGAATTGCAGTTGTAGGATGTACAGGACTTGTTGGCACGAAAATGCTAGAAATACTTGAGGAACGTAACTTTCCGGTTACAGAACTTATTCCCGTTGCGTCAGCAAAATCTATAGGCAAACTGATTCAATTTAAGAAGAAAGAATACCGTGTCATTTCCATGCAAGATGCGATTGCCAAGAAACCCGATATCGCGTTATTTTCTGCAGGAGGAACAACCTCTTTAGAATGGGCTCCAATATTTGCTGAAGCAGGCGTTACTGTAATTGATAATTCAAGTGCTTGGAGAATGGATTCGGATAAGAAATTGGTGGTACCCGAAGTAAATGGAAACGTGTTAACCCATTCAGATAAAATCATAGCCAATCCCAATTGTTCTACCATCCAATTGGTTGTGGTTTTGAAACCCCTTCATGAAAAATACAAGATCAAAAGAGTAGTTGTTAGTACCTATCAAAGCGTTACCGGTACTGGAGTAAAAGCAGTAAGTCAACTCATGAATGAGAGGAAGGGGATAAAAGGAGAAATGGCTTATGCGTATCCGATCGATTTGAATGCAATTCCACAGATCGATGTTTTTTTGGAAAACGGGTATACAAAAGAGGAGATGAAAATGACGAATGAAACCATGAAAATCATGGGGGATGAAAACATTAGACTAACGGCGACCTGTGTACGAATACCAACGATTGGAGGACACAGCGAATCGGTGAACATAGAGTTTGAACATGATTTTGACGTGGATGAAGTGAAACAGCTGCTTTCTCGAAGCAGAGGTGTGGTATTGCAAGATGATCCAGAAAACAAAGTATACCCTATGCCCTTAATGGCACACGACAAAGACGATACTTTTGTAGGTAGAATAAGAAGAGATGAAACACAGTCCAATACACTCAATTGCTGGATTGTGAGTGACAATCTCAGAAAAGGCGCAGCCACAAATGCCATTCAAATCGCGGAATACTTGATCGAAAAAGGACTCGTATAAAAGTGATGCTAAGAATTTCTGGCTTTCACCACTGAGAAAGGAGTAAAGAAGTTGATGCAGAGATTGATATAAAAAGGAGAAAGCAATTTCAATAGTGAATCTCAAATTCCAATAAATTGGCGCCGGTCTGTGACCGGTGTCTGACAGAGCATAAGGATTCAATCCTAAGTCTAACTAGCGCTCGCCTCTGACCGCTATATACTAGATCAAACAACGCTGATAAAAAAATTGTCTTTCTTCTTCATTTCTT
>JBDLUO010000142.1:0-6822 GCA_039805285.1 Bacteroidota bacterium | reverse complement strand
ATCCATTCTGGCAATTCTGGCATTTGGAAAAAGCAATTCCAATTCTTCCTCTATGCGTTCGGTTCCAAAATTCTTTTCATTCCATTTCACAGAACCACAAGCTTTACACTGAATCAGTTTAGGATAGGTGCTGCCACAATAGTGACAATGAAGTTTGTTGCTGTATTTATGTAGGGTCAATGAAACATCACAATGATTGCATTTGGGAATATCGCCACAAGCTCCGCAAATCATATACGGATGATACCCTCTTCTGTTCTGAAAAAGTATGACTTGTTTATCATTCAACAGCGCTTCGTCTATGGCTACTTTTAGTTCATCTGTAATGATAACTCTTCCTTTTGTTTTACCATCAAGGGCATGAACCATTTTAATTTCGGGTAGAAGGAGTCCGCCAAATCGAGTGTTTAAATTGACCAATCCAAACTTTCCGTTTGATGCATTCCAATAACTTTCTAAAGAAGGCGTGCCACTACCGAGCAGGGTTTTTGCCCCAAACATCGAAGCATAAAATATGGCAGCATCTTTGGCATGATATCGAGGTGATGGGTCTTGTTGCTTATACGATGAATCATGTTCTTCGTCTACAATCACCAAACCTAAATCATCAAAAGGGAGGAATAAAGCACTTCTCGCTCCGAGTAAAATCGATACTTCCCGATTGCGGATTTTATTCCAGAGCTCTACCCGTTCCTGATCGTTGAAGCGGGAATGATAAATGGAAACATGTCCGCCAAAATGTTGCTGAAGTCTCCTTATGATTTGTGCAGTGAGTGCGATTTCTGGCAGCAGATATAAAATCTGTTTTCCTTGTTTCAGGTATTTCTCAATCAGCTTGATGTATAACAAAGTCTTTCCACTGCCCGTTACGCCATGAAGCAATGTTACCTGATGTTGCTCAAAAGAATCCAATATCTGATTGTAAGCTATTTGTTGAACATCGGAGAATTCAAAATCGATGAAGCATTTTTTGGGCATCAACGTTATCCTGTCTTTTACCTGTTTCTGAACCTGAAGCACTTTTTTTTCGCAGAGTGAGTTTATTGCAGCAGAAGCTGCATTGGCTTTATTTAAAAGTTGAGATTGAGATACGAAAGGATTAGATTGTTGGAAGTGAAGAAAAGCAAGTAAAACTTCCAATTGTTTAGGAGCGCCTTTCCACGTATTGAGTAAAGGTTCCAGTTGAGTTTCAGGATCAAAAGACGGGTGATAAGAGACAACCGTCTCTGTCTTTGGTCTTATTTTATCTTGCATTCTTTCCCAAACAAAACATAGACTGCATTCCGACAATCTTCGAATAACAGCATAGACAGATCTTGTTCCCAGAATCTGTTGTACTTCCGAAAGTTGTAGTTGTTTTCTGAGTTGCAAGGCTTCGGCAATGAGATATTCATCGTCGTTAAAAGAAGAAAAATCTCCATCAAAATCTTCGTTATACAGCAGATTGGTTTCGCTGTTCAGTTTGAAATTGGCGGGTAAAGCTGCTGCCATCACTTCACCTTCGGAGCATGCATAATATTCTGAAATCCATTTCCAAAGTTCTAGCTGACGTTTATGAAGAATTGGATGTTCATCTAATATCCCGGTTAACGGTTTGGTTGGAAATCCTGGATCTGTGGTTAAGATGTTTCGGATAATGCCAGCATATCTTTTGTTTCTTCCAAAAACAACTTCTGCTCTGCATCCTATTTTTACACGATCTTTTAATTCATCTGGGATGGAGTATGTGTATACTTTAGGAAGAGCAAGCGGAAGAATAACTTCTGCCCAAGAAGGAGTGGAAAATAAAGAGAGGTTATCCGATGAATCCGGCTTCATTTCGTTATTTCGATTTTGAGATCCATGGTGCTTGATATCGCACCAGCGCTAACTCCATAATTTGATACACATGTTCCCTAAAGCGTTCTACTTCAGTTTCAGAAAAACCTTCAACAGAAACAGGATCGAGTAAAACCGATCTTGATTTACCTGGTGAAATAGAAAACAAACTAGCGAAATGCATTCTATCGTAAGTATCTAAAATCAGAATGGGAACAATGGGTGTTCGTGTTTGCAAAGCAATTCTGAAAGCGCCATCATAGAATTTAGCCAATGGACGATCTGATTCATTAAATGTTCCTTCTGGTGCAATGATGATGGATGATCCGCTGGCGATGGCAGACTTCATATCTTCCACACTTCTTTTACGATCATCTGCGCTGTCTCTTTTAACCGTAATAACACCTTCTTTGTAGATTTTGCCTAGTACAGGAATATTTGCAATTTCTACTTTACCCAATGCACGTATCGACTTATTTCTGACGGTTTTAAGGATAACCATTGCATCCATATAAGAAATATGGTTGTAAACATATATTACTGGACCATTGGTATCTTCATTGCTTTCGTTGATATTCTTGTGATAGATTCCCCAAGAGATAAAAACCAGATCAAAAATAAATCTGAATACACTGTATAGTCCATCTCCTCTTTTATTTTTGGGAAGCAACATGGCTAATCCAATAAAGGGAAGTGCAAGGATGACAATAATCGCAAACAGAGTTACTGCGTAGATTGAGAATAGGAATACAAAGGCTTTTCGGATAGAATTCATGAGACTGCGAATATACTTCAATTGGAGGAGGCGAATGAGAATAATATATACTTAACCAAAAAGAAATTGATTTTCGTAGCGTAGATTTCACATTGAAAATCATTGCTTTCTGAGTCAGAAAGCTGATTTTCAGTCGTTTTTAGATAAAAAATTACGAAGGGATGAAAAAAAGGAGAAAAAATTAGATAAAAATCACGTTAATATCATACCTTTGCCGTCCAAAAAATTCGCAACGTTATGTTAGCAGTGGTAAAAATAGCCGGACAACAATTTAAGGTTAAAGCCGGAGACAAACTTTATGTTCCCCACATCGATGGGAATAACGGAGATGCCGTAGAGTTTGCAGATGTACTTTTCACAGACAATGGAGGATCCATTGCAGCTGGTGAAAAAGTGAATGCGGTTGTAAAGGCAGAAATCGTTGAAAATCTAATTAAAGGAGACAAAGTAATTGCCTTTAAGATGAAAAGAAGAAAAGGATTCCGTAAAAAGCACGGACATCGCACACATTACACACAAATAAAAGTAACCGCTATTGCTTAATTCAGGCAATCGCTAAACCCATAAACGATGGCACATAAGAAAGGTGAAGGTTCTGTAAAAAACGGACGTGATTCACAAAGTAAAAGACTCGGTGTAAAAATATATGGTGGCCAAGCTGCTGAAGCTGGTAACATTATCTTGCGTCAACGCGGCACCGTATACCATCCTGGTAAAAATGTAGGTCTTGGAAAAGACTTCACCATTTTTGCTTTAGCTGATGGAGTTGTTGAATTTAGAAAATCAAAAGGAAACAAAACACTTGTTTCTGTAGCAAGTATTTAATTCTTATTTGCACTTTTTTTAACTTTTATTTTGGCAATTAGAAAATAGTATTTATTTTTAAGTATTATTTACTAACCAATTAAATTTTAAAAAATGGCAACAAAGAAAAAAGCTGCTCCTGCAAAGAAAGCCGCTCCTGCAAAAAAAGCTGCTCCTGCAAAGAAAGCCGCTCCTGCAAAGAAAGCTGCTCCTGCAAAGAAAGCTGCTCCTGCTAAAAAAGCTGCTCCTAAAAAAGCTGCTCCTGCAAAAAAAGTAGCTCCTAAGAAAGCTGCTCCTGCTAAGAAAACCGCTCCTGCAAAGAAAGCTGCTCCTGCTAAAAAAGCCGCTCCTGCAAAGAAAGCTGCTCCTGCTAAAAAAGCTGCTCCTGCAAAGAAAGCCGCTGCTAAAAAAGCATAATTTAGCACTTAGTCTTTTGCTCGAACAAGCAAACGATACTGATCCCGGATTTTTATCCGGGATTTTTTATTTCCCCTTTCTTTCTCTCTCATTGTCTATTTTTGCCCCATGGAAAATCATCAAATAGCAGATCAGTTTTCTCTACTTTCGAAGCTGATGGATATTCATGGCGAAAATGCTTTCAAATCTAAGTCTTATGCCGCTGCTGCTTTTTCTATTGAAAAACTAAGCCAGCCACTACATTCCTTGTCGACAGAACAAATAGCAACACAAAAAGGAATCGGCATATCTGCAGCATTAAAAATAAGAGAACTACTTGATACTGGCAAGCTATTGGCTTTGGAGCAAATCATCCAAGCCACACCTACGGGCATTCTTGAGATGATGAAAATAAAAGGCATTGGCCCTAAAAAAATCAGTACCATTTGGAAAGAGATGGAAATTGAAAATCTGGGAGAACTCGAATATGCTTGTTTGGAAAACAGACTGAAGCGATTTAAAGGATTTGGCGAAAAAACCCAACAAAATGTTTTAGAAAGCATCCGCTTTTACAAGCAGAGTAAAGGACGTTTTTTATACGCAGAACTTGAAGGCTTGATGCCGGTGCTTCTGGATTTGATGCGTTCATATTTTCCGGGTTGTAAAGTCGAAGCTACGGGAGAATTTGCCAGACAATTAGAAATCATAGACACCATAGCGTTGCTGATAATCGGCGATAAAAATCAAATGGCTCTTCATCTGAAGTCGATGCCAAAAGATATGTTAGAAAATATTTCTGATGATCATTTTGTTATTCAAACACCACTGGAAATTGGAGTTCAAATACATCTATGTGATGAATCAGATTATATCAACACATCAATCAGAAAATCGTGTACTGAACCCTTTTGGGAGGCCTTACAGCATTTGAATTCAACTGAAAATTCTCCTACAGACGCTACTGATTTCTTTTCCAAAAAACAACTTCCTTACATCCCACCCTTTTTGAGAGAAGATCCAGAACTATTGAAACGCATCGACTCGTTTCATATAGACAACATCATTCAAAAAGAAGACATCAAAGGAATCATACACAGTCATAGTACATGGAGTGATGGTTCTCACACCATTGAGGAAATGGCAGAAGCCGCAATCTCATCTGGGTATGAATACCTAGTAATCAGCGACCATAGCCAGTCTGCATTTTATGCTCAGGGTTTATCGATAGATCGGGTTTTGGAACAACATAAATTGATTGATCAATTAAATGAAAAATACAAGCCGTTCAAAATATTTAAGAGCATCGAATCCGATATTCTTAATGATGGCAAGTTGGATTATCCAGATGAAATACTATCCAAATTTGATTTAGTAATTGCTTCTGTTCACAGCAATTTAAAAATGAATGAAGAGAAGTCTATGCTTCGCCTGCTGACTGCCGTAAAGAATCCTTACACAACCATATTGGGACATCCTACCGGAAGATTATTGCTCAGCAGACCTGGTTATCCTATAGACTTAGAAAGTTTGACCGATGCTTGCGCCAAACACAATGTAGTAATAGAATTGAACGCCCATCCGCGAAGATTGGATCTTGACTGGCGTTTCATTGAAACTGCCAGGAGTAAGAACATACTTATTTCCATTGATCCGGATGCGCATATGATAGAGGGTTTCGACGACATCAAATACGGAGTAAAAGTTGCGCAGAAAGCAGGATTACAAAAAGAAGAAAACCTAAGTAGCTTTTCGCTGGAAGAGATGTTGACTTTTTTGGAAAAACAGAAAGGAAAAAGATAATCTTATTTTATTCCTATATTTTTCGCGGGTTTGCTCAATTGACGAACGATGTATCCATCAGCCCCAGCTTCGAGAAGCCTGTCGAACAAAATGGAAGTAGCTTTCGCATCTCCATACGCTCTGTGCCTGTCTTCCAAATTAATGCCCATATTCGCGCAAAGTTTTCCTAAGGAGTAAGAAGGTTGACCTGGAAATAATTTACGGCTCAAACTGATGGTACATATCTTGTCGCAGTTCAGCACCAATCCGCTTTGGCTCAATGCTTGCTTCACGAATTGAAAATCAAAATTGACATTATGTGCAACGAAAATTCGGTTTTCCAACAAAGAGAAAATGGTTTCAGCCACTTCGCTGAAATCGGGAGCCGAAGCCACCATCGCATTGCTTATACCCGTAAGTCCGGTAATATATGATGGTATAGACCTACCTGGATTCACAAGGGTCTGGTAATGAGATACAACCCTATCTCCATCATGAATAAGAATGGCAATTTCGGTAATGTGATTGCCAGCAATAAATCCCCCAGTGGTTTCAATATCTACAATAGCGTACATAAAATTCAAAAAAATATCGATTCAGCGTCAAGGTAGATATTTATCTGTTAAGAATTGGAGCGAGGATTTGTATTTTTGTGCACCACATATACACGATATCAAATTATAGCGATGAATAAAGAACTGAGTAAGAATTTTGAGCATCAAAATGCAGAACAAAAATGGTATTCGCATTGGATCGAAAATAAATATTTCCAAAGTAAGCCCGACGACCGTACGCCTTATACAATCGTAATGCCACCTCCTAACGTAACGGGTGTGCTGCACATGGGACATTGCCTAAACAATACGATTCAGGATATTTTGATTCGAAGAGCAAGAAGCAAGGGCTTTAATGCATGCTGGGTGCCCGGTACAGACCATGCATCTATCGCAACAGAAGCTAAAGTTGTAGCGATGCTCAGGGAAAAAAACATTGCAAAATCGAGCTTAAGCAGAGCCGATTTCTTAAGTCATGCCTGGGACTGGAAAGAAAAATACGGCGGCATCATTCTGCAACAGTTGAAAAAGCTGGGTTGCAGTTTAGATTGGGACCGAACCACATTTACCATGGATCCAGATTATTACGAGTCAGTAATAAAAGTATTTGTGGATTTGCATCACAAAGGCGTGATTTATCGAGGTAAAAGAATGATCAATTGGGATGTAAAAGCATTGACCGCACTCAGTGATGAA
>JBDLUO010000141.1:0-5606 GCA_039805285.1 Bacteroidota bacterium | reverse complement strand
TCGAATAATTCAAAACCGTCAAACTTCAAAAAAGCCTCGTCAATACTATACACTTCGATCTCGGGAGCAAAAGTCGAAAGAAGATTCATCACCCGACTGCTCATGTCGCCATAAAGCGCATAGTTAGAAGAAAACACATGTACTTTGTTGTCGTCAACTATTTTTTTTATTTGAAAAGCCGGCGCTCCCATAGGAATGCCTAATGCTTTTGCTTCATTAGAACGCGCAATAACACAACCGTCATTATTGGAAAGTATCACTACTGGTTTTCCAACTAAATGGGGCTCAAATACACGCTGACAAGAAGCGTAAAAATTATTACAATCGATTAAGGCAAACATTAGAATTTTTTAATAGAAGCGGTAACAATACCCCAAATGATCAGTTCGTTTTCTGGCGTGACTTTAATGGGTTTAAAATCTTCATTCTCTGCAATCAACCAAACGACATTTTGCTCAATTTTGATGCGTTTTACGGTAAATGCTCCATCTATTTGACAAATGGCAATTTTATCATTTTGTGGTTCTAAACTTTTATCAATAATCAGTAAATCACCATCGTAGATTCCTGCATTTTTCATGGAATGCCCTTTGACCGTAGCAAAGAAAGTAGTGTCTTTGTGTTTGATCAAATGTTTATTCAAATCGATAGACAACTCAATAAAGTCATCGGCAGGAGAAGGAAATCCTGCTCTTATACCCGCATCAACATATGGAAGCTCCATAGAAGTTGAATAATCGGGGGTGTAGAATTCGAGTGTGGGGGTAGTATGTAATCTTTTCAGTTTCATGTCCTCCAAAATTAATTCAGAAGGATGTAATTAAAAAGTGTTTTCGCAATAAAAGTTATCAACCATTCAAAAACATACAAAACCAAAAATACCCTCTTGAGTGTAATTATGTTTTCCAGAATAAAGAACGCTTGCTATGCCATCATTTCTCTGGCTCTATCTAAATCTTCTGGCGTATCGATACCAATACCCACATGGGTGGTTTCTACCATTTGGATGTGTTTTCCAAATTCTAAATAACGAAGTTGCTCTAATTTTTCGGAAGCCTCCAACGACTTCATCGGTAATGCATAAAAATCCAATAAAGCTTGCTTTCTAAAGGCATAAATACCAATGTGTTGAAAATAGCGAACGCCTGCATTTTCTTCACGTGGATACGGAATTACAGAACGAGAAAAATAAAGTGCTCTACCATATTGATCAACGACAACCTTCACATTGTTGGGGTTTTCTATGTCTTTTTTATCTGTAATAGGACGCATGAGTGACGCTAGATCAATTTGACCATTGACATCCTTTTTAAAAACTTCAATTACGGCTTCCAAAGGTTGCTTGTCTATAAAAGGTTCGTCGCCTTGGACATTAACTACCACATCAACATCCATGTTTTGGATCGCTTCGGCAATACGGTCGCTTCCACTTTCGTGCTCTTTTTTACTCATGATGGCTTTACCGCCATGGGATTGAATTTCATTGAAAATAATTTCAGAATCAGTTACAACAAACACATCGTCAAATAGCGCTGTAGCCACTGCGGCCTGATAAGTTGTAAGGATAACGGTCTTTCCTGCAAGGTCTTGCATTAGTTTCGCTGGAAAACGAGTAGAAGCATAACGTGCGGGTATTACTGCAATTATTTTCATGAGATGGAATTTGATTTCAAATATAGTGAGATAAATTTGTTTTTAAAAACTTTACAAACAGCCTATTTCGTATGGCATCAAAACAAAAGCGCCCACCAAGAATGATGAACGCTTTCAAACAAACAAACTAAACTTAATATAATCTTACGATTATGCTGTTGCGGCTGCCTTTGCAATTTCTGTGTCAGCTTGAACATGAGCTGCATTGGCTCTACCACTTGGATCTTGATTTTCTTGCCATTTGGGTATCCATTTTCTAACGGTTTGCGCCGCGCTAAGTTGTGGATAGTATTTATGAAATAATGTTCGGTAATAATAAGCTTCTTTGGTAGCTGGAGTATTGTACGGGAACTCGGCTGCGGCACCTTCCAATTGTTGGTCGGTAACTTGTGAAGCGCAATACGCAATAAGTGTATCAATCCAACTGTATCCTACTCCATCAGAAAATTGTTCTTTCTGGCGCCATAACACCTCATCGGGAAGATAGGGATTATCTGGTGTGTCAAATGCTTTACGAAGAATGTATTTTTCTTTTCCATCGTAAGTTTTGGGTTGTTTTTCTTCTGGCTTGATTGTCATGGCTACCTCTAAAAAGTCCTTGTCTAAAAATGGTACTCGCGCTTCCAATCCGTGGGCCATGGTCGATTTATCAGCACGAAGCAAATCGGCAGTGAACAATTTCTGAACTCGCTCAATAGTTTCTTTTTGGAACTCTTCGGTTGAAGGAGCATTTCTAAAATACAGATACCCCCCAAAAACCTCATCAGCACCTTCTCCGGAAAGCACAACTTTGATACCTAAATCGGTGATGGCTTTGGAGAGAAAATACATTGGCGTACTTGCCCGTACAGACGTTACATCATACGTTTCGAGGTGCCAAATCAATTTTTCGAGTATTGCTATTCCTTGTTCTATAGTAAAATGTATTTCGTGGTGTTTTGTACCTAAAAAATCAGCGACTTTTTTGGCAGCTAAAGCATCAGGAGCTTGGGCATCTAAACCTATGGAGAACGAATGTAATTCTTTCCCTTTTTCTTTTAATAAACGAGAAGCTATAGAGGAAGTTAAAGACGAATCCAAACCTCCAGACAACAGCATTCCAATGGGCACATCGCTCATGAGTCGTTTGCGAGTGGCTTCTGTAAGCGCATTACGCAACAGCTCCAAATCGAGCTCTTGGGTAGCTACTTTATAATCTTCATAAGCCGGTTTGTAGTATTTCACAAAACCCGTAGAAGGCGTGTAATAATGTCCCGGAGGAAAGGTTGAAAAAGTCTTACATTGATCGGCGATAGGTTTCATTTCGGATGAAAAATACATTCTTCCTCGCTCATCCATACCGTAATAAAGAGGCTTAACCCCCAATGGATCACGTCCTGCAATGTAATCATCTCCATCCACTACTACGAAAGCAAAATCTCCGTCTAATAAATGTAAAAAGTCGTATTGAAATTCTTCATAAAGATGTACAATTACTTCTGAATCTGATTTAGTTTTAAAGGTATGCGATTGTAGTATTCCTTCTCGTAAGTCTTGATGATTGTAGATTTCACCGTTATGTACCATGTAAGCTGTTGATGTTCCTTTAATGGGTTGCTTACCTGAATGTAAATCAATTATCGACAAACGCTCATGGCTAAGAATATGTCCATTCTCTGTTATGTGAATATCACTTTCATCAGGACCTCTATGGGACATTCTTTTTGAAAGTTCTTTTACTAATTGCTCGTCTTTTCCTTTTCCTATAATGGCTAAAATTCCGCACATACTCTTTTCTTTATATCCTTATTTAATTGTGAAGCAAAATTGAATCATTTGATACAATATTGAAACACAAAAAGCATTTTTGATTATAATTAGTAATCAAAAATGCTCAATTAAGTTAAAAATACAACAAAACCAATCGTAATTGTATCTATTAGTTAAAAACTGTAAATGATCCCCTACTCGATGTGCTCTATCATATAGTTGGTATTGTGTATTTGAAAAGAAAAACCAACAGTATTACCCATCAGTTTGCTCCCTAAAGGTGATTGTGGGGAAACCGCAATAATGGTTTGATCTGCAATAGTGATTTTTGGCAAAGCTGCTGCTACAAACAACAACATATTATTTGCACGAACCAGACTTCCTAAAGTTATGGTTGCATGCACTGCATGGGGGTCAATCTTATCAAGAATTGCTTTTTGATTGTATATTTCTTTGAGTTTGTAATTCAGTTTTTCTTGCTCCAAGTGCATCATTGAAAGCGCAGTTTCATGCTTGTCACCTGCAGAGCCTTTGGCATCATTTTGTGCATCCAACGTTAAATCGGCAATCATATCTCTAAACACGTCGATTTTATCTTGTGTAAATAAATGGTATTGCTCTACAATTTGTTTTTTTAATGACATCTTAAAAGTCAAATTTGAAATTGGCTCCAAGTAAAACTTGTATTCCTTGCACTGGAAAGCCCAACCATTTTTGATAATTTTGACTGGCCAAGTTATTTCCTTTTAAAAAGAAGGTCAAACGATCACTATGGTTGTAATTTACATGCGCATTCAAATCAACATACCCATCCAATTGTACTTCTTCATTCATCGTAATCAATCCATCAAATGAATATTGTTCACGGTCTGTACGTTGTCCTACATAAAACACATTCGCACCGGTTTCCCATTTTGGAGAAATGGTATATCTAAAATTTGAACTCAACTTTACAGTTGGTAAATTCCATGCATTTTGTTCTGTTTTTGTAGTATAGTTAGCTAATGTACCGTTGATACTAAAGGCCACTTTTTGAGAAAAATCGGCTTTCAATTCCCCAAATAAAGACACCGTTTTTACATCATCATAAACCAATCCGAATGAGTTTCCAAAAGTATAGCCTTCCGTATTTGGATTAAATGCGTTGTACGTATTCGAAACAAACAGGGCTTTATTCCCTTCATTCAAATACGATGCTTTTACGGTATAACTTACTGCATTAGCCAGTTTACCTTTTAGTCCTAAATAAATATCATATCGAGAATCTGTCGGGGCAATTGCTAGTGTTGGTGATAGAAAATTATTAGCATCAACAAATTCTCTATAGGTATTTTGCTTTAAGCCACCTTCTGCCCCAGCATAAGCAATCATCAAATCACCTACTACTTTTAAAGAAGCCGTTATGGAGGGATACATATAGAACTTATTGGTTCCTGAACCATTGGACATGCTGTAAAAAAAAGCCGCACCTAAATTTACCGATACGTCTTTATCGCTGATGTTAAAACTGGGGTTGATTCCCACATTTGTAAAACCATAACCAATTGGATTTACATCAAAATAATCCTTTTGAAAACTTCCTTTTACATAATCAATGATGACGTTTGTTTTGACTTTCTCATGAAGAAAATCAAATTTGAACGATGGCTTTAAACTTAGTTGATTTTCAGCTGAGGCAAATGCATCTGTAAAATGATTGAATTGCATCGTGATGTTTTTAAGAAATCCCTCATTTATTGAAAGGTTACCGCCTAAATAGAGCGTGTTGTATTTTTGCTTTTCATTAATTGCATCGACAAAAGTATCTGAACCCGTTAACGGCATTACTACCGATTGAAAACCGTACCAATTATACACCTGATTTTGATATCCAAAATCAACATTCCACGACATTTGCTTTTCTTTTTTACCATAGGTAAGTTCTAATGCTGTGTTATAAAATTGATCCTCCAAGAGTACATTTTTTATTCCACCCTGAGAAGAAAGATGTTGTAATGAAGTGGCTATATAACTGTTTGATTCCAAAACATGGGTTAGGTAAAGTGCCGCATTTACCGTTCCGTAATTTCCTGCTGCAAGTGTTGCATAATTTGCGAACAACTTTTCTTTAGCCGATTTATCAACAACAGCCGCTTTTCCTTTTGATGGAGCAAATGTTGAAGCCACTGGGAATGAAAAAATAGAATAAGTGATGGTTTCTTTTT
>JBDLUO010000140.1:0-3221 GCA_039805285.1 Bacteroidota bacterium | reverse complement strand
GATCCATGGGTTTTGAAAAATATAGATTCAGGACATTGTTTCCGTAAACGGTTATAGAATCTATTTTAGCCAACGCCGTGTCTTGCGGATTTGCAGAAGCTTTTAGGATTGTTTCGGATTGCAAAATCAGAAAAAACAAAACCGTAAGGGCAATTGAATTTCGTTTTTTATTCATTTGTCAAAACTGAATATAAAACCACTTAATAAAATTCAGTTTGGATGGTTAGCCGAACCTAAACGCATATAAACGAATAACCTCTCATATATGCGTTGCCGCTCAACTGCCTTATCTTTGTGTCTCATTTTTTACCCATGGCACTTCATATTTATAATTCATACACGAGAAAAAAAGAGTTGTTCGAACCAATAACACCCGGACATGTGGGCATGTATGTGTGCGGACCAACCGTAAGCGGAGAAAGCCATTTAGGTCATGCCAGGCCATATATCAGTTTTGATGTGGTTTATCGGTATTTAAGCCAAAAGAAACTGAAGGTTAGATACGTGAGAAATATCACTGATGCCGGACATTTCGAAGAGGAAGGACGTGAGGCCGAAGATAAAGTTTCTACTAAAGCCCTAATAGAAAAAATGGAACCTATGGAAATGGTGCAGAAATACACCAACTTATTTCATTGGGCCATGAAGCAATTCAATTGTATTGAACCAAGCATCGAACCTACGGCAACCGGACACATTGTAGAACAGATCAACATGATCGAGGACATCATCAAAAAAGGATATGCCTATGTTGTGAATGGATCAGTCTATTTTGATGTAAATAAATATGCCACGTCTTATGACTATGGAAAATTAAGCGGAAGAATCCTAGAGGACTTAATTGAATCTGGCAACCGTGATGAAGTTTCAAGAGAGCTGGAAGGGCAACAGGAAAAAAAGAATGCTGCAGATTTTGCACTTTGGAAATCAGCACCTCCAGAACATATCATGCGATGGAAAAGTCCATGGGGAGAAGGCTTCCCGGGCTGGCACATCGAATGTTCTGCCATGGCAACCAAATACCTGGGGGCTCAATTTGATATCCATGGCGGTGGAATGGATTTATTATTCCCTCATCATGAAAGTGAAATTGCTCAGAGTACAATTTGCAATCACCATGCACCCGTTAAATACTGGATGCACAATAACATGATTACCATCAACGGAAGAAAAATGGGAAAGAGTTACAACAATGTGATTAAACTGACTGAGATGTTCAGCGGCAATCACCCACTGTTGCAACAAGCATTTCATCCCATGACCATTCGCTTTTTCATTTTACAAAGTCATTACAGAAGCACACTCGATTTTAGCAATGAGGCTTTAATCGCCAGCGAAAAGGCTTTTAAAAGATTATGGGAAACATATGAGCATCTGAAAAATCTTGAATCTTCAAACATCATCCATGCCGGAGACGAGGAGCTTGACCAAAAAGTTAATCTGTGGCTAAATGATTTTGAAGAATCAATGGACGACGATTTTAATACTGCAAGGGTTATCGCCAGCATGTTTGAAATTGCGCCTACAATCAACTCTCTCAAAGATGGTCTCATTCAAATGAATGCTTTGAAAAGTGAAACGATTCAAAAAATGAAAAACCTGTTCTCTGTATTCCTAGAAGAAGTTTTCGGATTGAAATCGATGCAAGAAAATAAAAGTGGTTTACTGGCGCCTGTTCTGGAACTTTTGCTCGACATCAGAAAAGAAGCAAAACAGAACAAGGATTTTGCTACTTCAGATAAAATCAGAAACCAACTTGCCGAAATCGGGATTCTTGTGAAAGACGATAAAAACGGAAACAGCAGCTGGACCCAGAATTAGTTTTTTTACCAAATCCAATATACTACCATGTCCTACTTAAAACAACTCAGAAAAGATCCTGTGATGCAGGAAATTGTAAAAACCGTAAAAATCAGCGCCCTTGAAATCAAGAAGCCCATTTACTTACAGCTGATTTATTCTATCATGGGTCAACAGCTGAATACTGATGTTGCAAAGATTTTAGAAACTCGATTTCATGAATTGTTCAGAAAAAAAATTCCTACTCCAAAAGACATCCTTGATGTCCCTTTTATGGAATTGAGAGCAATTGGACTCTCAACATCAAAAACAAACTACATTTTGAACGTGTGTGATTTTTTCATAGAAAATAAAGTGACAGATGCTCAATTGTACAAAATGAAAGACGAAGAATTGATCTCATATCTGACTGAAATAAAAGGTGTTGGAAAATGGACTGTAGAAATGGTTATGATGTTTGCCATGCAGAGAGAAGATGTATTCCCGACAGCCGATTTAGGCATTCAACAATCCATGATTAAACATTATCGAATCCGCAACAAGGAAGATAAGAAAGCATTAATGGAAAAGATGACAAACATAGCAGAACAATGGAAACCCTACCGCACATACGCTTGTCTTTATCTGTGGATGAATAAGTGAATCTTTTAATACACGATTTAATCAAAATCTATTTATAATATACATAAATAGATTTTATAAAATTTTTTTTGATTTTTTTGAACCTTTTGAAAATACATATGTTGATTATGTACAAATCAATAAATCAAAAAAGAATTAAGTCATGAACAAAAAGAATTACACGCTATTTGCGATTTGCATTTCAGCAGGATTAATGTTAACGGGTTTATCTTCTTGTAAAAAAGATGATCCAGCTCCTACTCCAACACAAAAAAACATTGTTGAAATCGTAGTTTCAGATCCCAATTTTTCACGTTTGAAGCAAGCGGTTGTTAAAGCCGGTCTAACTTCTCTACTTTCATCTGGTTCTCTAACTGTATTTGCTCCAGATAACGCTGCATTTGCAGCAGCAGGATTAGACAGTGCTACCATTGAATCTATCCCAGGAAATGTTTTAGGACTTATCTTGAAGTACCATGTACTTAATGCAAAAGTAGAAGCATCAGGTGTTCCAGCTTCTGATACTGTTAATACACTAGACGGTATCAATTTATACGCATCTAGCAATGCTAACGGCGTTTTCGTAAATGGCATCAAAGTGAAAACAGCTAACGTTCAAGCTTCTAACGGGGTAATCCACGTTATTTCTGATGTTCTACTTCCACCAACCGAAACCATTGCTGATGTGGTTTCTGGCGATACAAATTTTGAAGTTCTTCTAGCTGCTGTTGTTCGTGCAGGTTTAGCATCTGCAGTAAGCAGCAACGGAAAATACACTGTGTTTGCACCAACTGATGCCG
>JBDLUO010000139.1:0-3983 GCA_039805285.1 Bacteroidota bacterium | reverse complement strand
AATTTCTCACTTTATTTCAAAGCCATATTTTTATGGTCGTTGTACATAGGACTTTATGTACATCTTGTCTTTTTTACACCCCCAACTTTTCTAGCCATATTTGAATGTTTGATGATGGGTGGCATCACAGCCGCTATCGGCTTCAATGTTATGCACGATGGTGGACACGGAAGTTTCAGCAAACACAAATTTTGGAATGATATTGCAGCATATTCTGTGAACGGACTCGGCGCTTCTATGATTATGTGGATGAACAAACACAACATCGTACACCACACGTATACGAACATAGACGGAATTGATGACGATATCGAAATCAAGCCCTTGCTTAGAATGTGCACCACACAAAAAAAATATAAAATACATCGCTTCCAACATATTTACGTTTGGTTTCTGTATTGTTTGCTTTTGATCGTTTGGGTTTTCTTGAATGATTATCAAAAATATTTCAGAAAAAAAGTAGGTAACGTGCCCATTAAAAAATTCAGCACCACACAACATTTTACATTTTGGGGAGCCAAAGTGTTTTACTACTCTATTATGATTGTTATGCCTATTATGATGGTTGGATGGCTTAGTTGGTTGGTTGGATTTTTAACCATCACTCTTTTTGCCGGACTGGTATTGAGTGTTGTATTTCAACTTGCACATACGGTAGAGGAAACTCATTTCCCTGTGCCTAACGAACATAACGATATCGAAAATGAGTGGGCCATACATCAGGTACAAACAACCGCTAATTTCGCAACAGGCAACAAACTAATTTGCTGGCTTGTTGGCGGATTGAACTTTCAAATTGAACATCATCTTTTCCCAAAGATTTCTCACATACACTACCCAGAAATAAGCAAAATCATAAAAAAGACCTGCGAAGAATTCAACATTAAATATGTAGAATTCAAACACATGCGCGATGCGGTGGTTTCACATACCATTCATTTGAAAAAAATGGGCGTAGCTTAATTTCTGCTAGCTTCATATACCAACAAAAAGAAAAGTGAAAGCATCTGTGACCATGGATTAAGATCCGAAAATCATCATTAACGTATTTCGAAACTGATTTATGAGTGAAGAGAAAAGTCTGAATTTTATTGAAGAGATCATTGAAACGGATTTACATTCCGGTAAACATCAATCTATTGTAACCCGATTTCCACCAGAACCGAATGGATACCTCCATATCGGACATTCAAAGTCGATTTGTCTGAACTTCGGACTTGCCAAAAAATATGGTGGGAAAACCAATCTTCGTTTTGATGATACGAACCCAGTTACTGAGGATACAGAATATGTAGAAAGCATCAAAGAAGACATAAGATGGCTTGGATTTGAATGGGCAGATGAATACTACGCTTCAGACTACTTCGATAAACTTTACCAGTTCGCACATACACTGATTGACCATGGTCTAGCTTATGTAGACGACAGCTCGTCTGAAGAAATTGCTACACTTAAAGGCACCCCAACTACAACTGGAACAGACTCTATTTACAGAAGCAGAAGCATAGAAGAGAACAAGCAATTGTTTTCAGATATGAAGGCAGGAAAATACGCCGACGGTGAGAAAGTACTTAGAGCAAAAATAGATATGTCTCACACCAACATGTTGATGAGAGATCCCATTATCTACAGAATTAAACATGCGCATCATCACCGAACCGGAAATGATTGGTGCATCTATCCAATGTACGATTTTGCTCATGGACAAAGTGACAGCATCGAAAACATCACTCATTCTGTTTGTACACTCGAATTTATTCCGCACAGAGAATTGTACGAGTGGTTCATAGAGAAATTAAACATCTATCCTTCTAAACAATACGAGTTTGCGAGATTGAACATGACCTATACGGTAATGAGTAAACGCAAATTGCTACAACTTGTGAATGAAGGATTTGTTGATGGCTGGGACGACCCAAGAATGCCCACCATCAGTGGACTTCGCAGAAAAGGGTTTACCCCAAAAAGCATCAGGGAATTTTGTGACCGCATAGGCGTAGCTAAACGAGAAAATCTTATTGACTTAGGACTCTTAGAATTCTGTTTGAGAGAAGATTTAAATGAAACCGCGCTCCGAGCAATGGCTGTACTCGACCCAATCAAACTCATCATCTCAAACTATGAGCCTGATACAACCGAAATGCTTCAGAGCGAAAATGGGCCACTCGAAGCAATGGGCGTAAGATCCATCCCTTTTTCGAAAGAGCTCTGGATTGAAAGGGAAGATTTCATGGAAATTCCTGCAAAAAAATGGTTCCGACTTGCTCCAGGTTCCATGGTGAGATTGAAAAGTGCATACATCGTTCAATGCGAAACGTTTGACAAAGACGAAGAAGGAAACATAACAACCATTCATTGCCGCTATTTTCCAGAGAGTAAAAGCGGACAAGACAACAGTGGATTACAAGTAAAAGGAACCATACATTGGGTTAGTGCAAATCATGCAGCTAAGGCTGAAATCAGATTGTACGACAGGTTGTTTCATGTTGAAAATCCAGCTAACGAAGATGGTGATTTCAAATCTTATATCAACCCTAATTCGCTTACGATCATACCTGAAGCCTACATCGAGCCTTCACTGCTATCATCAACACTCAACGATAGATTTCAGTTTTTGCGCAAGGGATATTTCTGCTTGGATAAAGACGCTACAACAGAACATCTGATATTCAATAGAACAGTCACCCTTAAAGATGCATGGAGTAAAGAATCTGCAACTAAAGCATAAATGGAATAATCAAAACGCGAAAGTAGATTTTGATCATCTAGCCTCTTTTTTCTGATTATTTTTCACCCTTCTGATCACCCATTTTTACATTGGGAAAAAGTGCTATTCCGAAAGAAAGTATGGCTAAAATAACCAGTAGGTAAATACCTGGCTGTTTTTCCGGGGAGTACGCATTATAAGAAGAGGTAAATAAATGATAGGTTTTTAATGCGTAAGCCAAAATAAATCCGGCGAAAAAAATATGAACAAACTTGGCCCAGATCTTGGGAATAAGCATGGTTATTACACAAACCAATGAAAAGAAAATGATGAATTTTCCTGGTTTCCCATAAACATCATTCTGAGAAAAAAAACCATTAAAAAACTTTCCAAGATCCGCATGATAGGTCCATGGCATGAAACACACCCCTATCAGCATCAGATAAATTGCGATTCCTATTGGTTTTGAATATTTCATTGCACTTGTTCTTTTTAGGTTCAATTTGAAGAAGCTTTCTTCCTTTTTTATGTTTAAAAATCCGATATCGGAAATTGAACTGGAGATTAAATAAAAATTGCCTGAAGGAAAACCCAACAGGCAATTTTATCTGAGGTCCCTAGCGGATTCGAACCGCTGTAGAAGCTTTTGCAGAGCTTTGCCTAAGCCACTCGGCCAAAGGACCAATTCGATGCATTTTCTGCACCATTAGTCTGCAAAATAAGGTAATTTTATTGATAATTTAAAATCATACCATTTAATCATCTGAATATTTTTTATGAAAATTATTCCAGCATCAGAACTTATCATAACCCCGAGAGGTTCCATATATCATATAGATTGTAGGCCCGAAGAAGTAGCAACAACCATTATATTGGTTGGCGACCCCGACAGAGTAGATGAAATAAGTAAGCATTTCGACAAAATTGAATACAAGAATAAACACCGTGAGTTTATTACACACACCGGTTATATTGGCAACAAAAGACTTTCTGTTTGCAGCACGGGAATTGGTCCAGATAACATAGACATCGTTATGAACGAGATGGATGCTTTATTTAACATCGATTTTTCATCCAGAACGATAAAAGAAAACATCACTCAACTTCAATTCATCCGTTTTGGCACGAGCGGCTCTCTACAGGAAGACATTCCGGTCGATCATTTTGTAGCAGGAACTCATGGTTTGGGATTAGACAATCTCCTTCATTTTTACAGCCACAATACAGATGAAGCGGAGCGCCAGATTTTAGGTGCATTTATCAATCACACCGGTTT
>JBDLUO010000138.1:0-2970 GCA_039805285.1 Bacteroidota bacterium | reverse complement strand
TAGTATTGAAATCATTGGGAAAATAAAGTCCGGCATCTAAAATTGATTTGTATTCATTTGATTGATTCAGCTCAATTTCCAGGAAATCTTTCCGAGTATGAACCCGAATGTTAGCCACCCGATTCTGTCCGTATTCGGTTCTGCAATAGGATGCAACTATTGCCTTTATTTTGTCGAATTCTGTTTGTGCTGGCGTGGATTCGGGGAAAAATTTCATCGGATGCGAATTTGAGACTTTTTAATAATGCTCAGAAAAAAAAGATCGAAAAACCTATTTTTTAATAATTTTAAAACATTGTAGACGGACATTTGTTCGGATTGTACACAAAACAAAACAAACCAAATATGGAAAAGACTGCGACGTTAGGGAACGGGTGCTTCTGGTGCACGGAAGCTGTTTTTATGCGACTTATTGGCGTTACAAAGGTTGTTTCCGGATATTCGGGAGGACATATGGAAAATCCAGATTATAAATCAGTTTGTTCAGGCAACACAGGGCACGCAGAATGTTTGCAAATTACATTCGATGATACACAAATCAGTTATGAAGAGATTTTAGGCGTTTTTTGGGGTACACATGATCCCACAACCTTAAATAGACAAGGCGGAGATATTGGAACTCAATACAGAAGTGTGATATTTTATCATGATGAAGAACAAAAAACAATTGCAGAAGAATATATCAAACAGCTTTCTGTTGCAGGTACCTTCAAGGATCCAATAGTTACTACATTTGAACCCATTTCCATTTTTTATCCAGCAGAAGACTATCATCAAAATTATTTAGCCTTAAATGGAAGTAATCCATACTGTCAGCTTGTCGTAAAACCCAAAGTCGAAAAGTTCGAAAAGAAATTCAGTGAAAAAATAAAAAACAAAAATTCTTAAAAAAAAATCGTTAAATATTTGCAACTCGATTTTTTATTTCTACTTTTATAACACAAATCATTACCGTAGCCCTACTTACCTAGAAAAAACGTCTGCGTTTATTGATTTCCGTAATCTCCTATCCTCTAGAATAACTCGTTAATCCTTCTAACCTGTGAGCCGTTTTTTATTACATTCAAAAAAACGATCATGCTTACAATTTGCAAAAAAAGTTCTACTCTGGCTACCTTAGTTGCCTTGATTTTTTCTATGACTGCTCAAGCGCAGAACCCTATCCGCCCGTTCAGTCAGGTGTTTTCTGAGAATTTGAAAGGTGGTGTAACCATGTTTGGGAATACCATTTTAGAGTCAGGAAACAGTACCAATAACGTAATGAACCAAACCAGCAACGCAAATAATGGTGTTGGCGGACAAGGTTACAGTTCTTATGGGAATGACGGAAGGGACATGGAAGAAATCGATATCGATAATTCTTCTTCAACCCGAAACTCATCTTCTGCAGATCTTATTTTGCCTGCAGGAACCAACAGGGTGAAATTTGCACGTTTATATTGGGGTGGAAAGATCAATACCTCTATTGTAACTTCTAATCCTGATACGCTTAGAAAAGTAAAAATCCGTAAAGGAAATTCTGGTTCTTATTTCAATGCGGTAACACCTACCGTTAACGTTGATCAATACTCATTTTCTCCAACAGAAAAATCATACCAGTCATTTGTAGACATTACTTCATATGTAAATTCAAATGGTGGAGGAACGTATACAGTTGCTGATATTCCAGTATCGCCAGGTAGTTCTTCTAATGGAGGAAAATTCGGAGGATGGTGTATCGTTGTTGCTTACGAAAACCAAACTCAACCGTACAATAGCATACGTTTGTATGATGGTTTTGCCCAAGTATATGACAATGGCAACATCAGCTACCTTACCATCAATCTCACAGGATTGAATG
The DNA here is from genome assembly GCA_039805285.1 of Bacteroidota bacterium. GTDB lineage: Bacteria > Bacteroidota > Bacteroidia > Chitinophagales > Chitinophagaceae > Ferruginibacter. The sequence continues at coordinate 1,130 of JBDLUO010000138.1, read as the reverse complement.
TTCCTAGTACTCCACTCTTGGCAAATGAAGCAGTAATGGGTACAATGGCTTGGGAAGGTGATGCAAACCTAGGTGCAACTTCTGCAAATCCAGCTGGAGACTTTATCAAACTAAACAATGTAACTGCATCTAATGCGGCTAATCCAGCAGCTAATTTCTGGAATGGTTCTATCACAAAAAATGGTGCATATGTAACTTCCAAAAATCCAAATTACAGCAACCAAATGGGAATTGATATCGACGAGATCAATGTTGGAACCGGTTACAATATTGCACCAAATGCAACCAGCGTAACCGTTCAGTTTGGTACTGAAGCTGATATGTATTTCCCAAGTATTTTCACTTTCAGCATTCGTGTTAAAGACCCAACAGTTATTCTTGACAAATTTGTTTCAGATGCAAACAACAACGGTTATGTAGAATCATTGGAAGAACTTACTTATACTCTTTCTGGTTCAAACCAAGGCGCAGGTTCTTCTTATAACACATACATTGTTGATTCACTTCCAAACAATGTAACTTATGTTCCCAATTCACTTCAAATACTAAGTTCACCTGGATTGACTCCTGGTTTCAGAACAGACGCTTCAGATAACGACCAAGCGTTCTATGGTACGAATGGCACAAGAAATTATGTAAAATTCTTTATTGGAACAGGTGCTAATGGCATCAACGGAGGAGAACTACCAGTAGGTGCAACAAGTGCTTATTCTGTAAGATTCAAAGTTAGATCACAAGCAATACCCGGTAGCATCATCAATACTGCTCGTATCTATGGCAACTCTGTTGTAGGAGATCTTTTCACAGACGATGGAACAGCTGTAATTGGCGAATCTGGAGCACCTACACCAGTTAAAATGACATCTTTTACAGCCACTTTATTAAACAGAAATCAAGCTTTACTTAATTGGGCTACCGCTTCAGAAATCGACAACGACTATTTTGAAATTCAAAGAAGTTTTGATGGCATTCGTTTCGAATCTAGAGGTAAAGTTTACGGAAACGGTACTACCACTGCAAGTCATAACTACCAATACAACGATGCAACAAATGCTGCACCAGTCGTTTATTTCAGATTGAAAATTGTAGATCGTGACGGAAAGTATTCTTTCTCTAAGGTTATTGCCTTA
>JBDLUO010000137.1:0-4277 GCA_039805285.1 Bacteroidota bacterium | reverse complement strand
CATCAGGGGGATCAGCTCAGACGATTTCGAAAAACAAGATTTCGCATTTGATTCCATTCGGATCGTCGAATCTATCTATTGCGAGAGGAATTTGGGTTGCTGGTGGAGCAACTACAACCAGCACGTTCCACAACAACATGATCGACTTAGATATGACTCAGGCATTTGATGGTGCAGACGCTACATCACTTGTTGGATCAGATGCGATCAGAGGATTTGATATTTCAACAAGTTCTGCGGGCCCAATCAATATCTATTACAATACGGTAGAAATTGCGGGAAGCGGAACAGGTGCTACATTCGGAACCAGTGCGTTTAGCATCAACAATGGTACACCTGTTGTTTTGTTCAAAAACAATGCATTGATCAACCGCGCTGTATCTGGCGGAACGAGTCCAGGTTTATCTGTTGCTCTAAGAAGAAGTGTAGCATTGTCTGCCTCATACAGTACATCATCGAGCAACAATATGTACTATGCAGGATCACCCTCAACAAGCAATTTGATTTACTTCGACGGAACCAATGCGTTCCAACGTTTATCAGACCTTCAGCCTACAAGAGAAATAAACTCTTTAGAATTGGTTAATCCTGTTTTTGTTCGTGGTGCAGACAATACGGATAGTCTACACATGAACACCACAACCAACTGTGCATTCAATGGGACAGCGACACCGATCGCAGGATTTACAGATGATGTGGATGGTGATGTACGTAGTTTAACAACACCGGACATCGGAGCGGATGAATTCAATACTACAGGATTAGGTGTTGGACAATGGGCGGGTATCAATACCAACTGGAATGATGCCAACAACTGGTGTGGTGCAGTTCCTAACTCAACAACAGATGTTACGTTAACTACGGGTAGAACTTTCTATCCAAACATTAACGGTACAACATTGCCTGTGCCAGCAGTTAGAAATTTAAACATCAATTCTGGTGCAACCATAAATATTCAAGCCAATGGCAAAATGGATATCTATGGAACCATTTCAAACTCAGGCATTTTCAATGCAAAAGAAGGTACAATTGAAATGACTGGAACATCTGCTCAAACAATAGCAGCTGGCTCATTCCAAAACAACAACCTCAGAAATTTAATACTCAACAACAACGTAACCTTAAACGGCGCATTGAATGTTCTGAATAAGATTTCATTTAAAGGAAGCAACCGAATCTTCACAACCAATGATAATCTTACACTTAAATCAAGCGATACGCTAACCGCAAGTGTAGGAGACGTAACCAATGGTGCAGTTAACTCAGGTAATAACATCACAGGTAATGTTACAGTTGAAAGATTTTTATCAAACATTAAAAATGGTACACCTTCATTGAAAACTTGGAGATTGTTGTCTATGCCAACCAAGCATAACTTGCAAACCATCAAACAAGCATGGCAAGAAAACGGTGATTCATCGACTGTGTTCAATCCAAATCCAGGTTTTGGTACACAAATCACAACCATTCTCGGTGGTAACAACGCAGCTGCAAGAGCACTTGGCTTTGATGCATACTCTGCTGGTGGTTCATCTTCAAAAACGTATAACCCAGTTACCAATCAATGGGTTAATACACCTACAACTTTAACCACCTTTAACCGAAACGTTCCTTACCTTGTTTTTGTGAGAGGAAGCAGAGCTAAAACTTTATTCAATCAAATTCCGGATTCAACCATTTTGAGAGAAAAAGGTCTATTGAACATAGGAGATACCTTCAATTACACATTAGGAACTGCGGGTAATCAGTTTGTATCTGTGCCAAATCCATATGCAAGTTCAGTAAGCTTCCAAAACTTAGACAAGACGAATCTTACTTCATTCTATTATTTATATGACAGCCGCCTTGGAACAAACGGTGGATACCAAACAGTAACCGCTGATGGAACTTTCATTACACCTGGCGGAGGAAGTTATACTGGAGGAAACTACAATATTCAATCAAGTCAAGGTTTCTTCGTAAGAACCAATGGAGCAGCTGGAACTATCTTGTTTAAAGAAACTTCAAAAGTGGATGGTAGTGCCAGTGTTTTAAGAACGAATGCTCAAATGCAAATGTTCAAAACTTCATTGTATAAAATACAGAATGGAACTGCTGATTTGAACGATGGAGTAGTTCATTTCTTAGATGAAAACGCAAGCAACAGCGTAGACCAATTTGACGCTGAAAAACTTTCGAACTTGTATGAGAACTTTGGAATTGCTACAAATGGTAAAACACTTTCTTTAGAAACAAGAAAACCATTCGTTTCTTCAGATACTGTTCATTATCAATTGAATCAGTTGAGAACAGCTAATTATAGATTCGAGTTTGCACCTCAAAACATTGATATGAATGGAATGGAGGCAATACTGATAGATAAATTCCTCGGAACTAGAACACCAGTAAGTCTACAACAGTCAACAACTTTCGACTTTGCCGTTAATTCAAGTGTTGGTTCATATGCATCGGATCGCTTTAAGTTAATTTTCCGTCAGCTCAGACCTGTTCCTGTTACTTTTATCGAGGTGAAGGCTATAAGAGTGGAAAAAGAAGCAAAAGTTATTTGGAAAGTAGCCAACGAACTCAACATTAGTAATTATACCATAGAAAGATCATTGGATGGCAGAACATTCATTCCTGTAGGGTCAGTTGCATCTTCTGGATCTACCGATTATTCATTTATGGACACAGATCCTACTGTATTGAATTATTACAGAATCAGAAGCAATGGCAACGATGGCGAAAAGAAATTCAGTCAGATTGTGAAATTGGTATTTGAAACTAGTCCTTCAATAACCATCTTCCCTAATCCAATCAAAGAAGATGGAAAGGCCAACATCAGAATGATTTCATTGCCTCAAGGAGAATATTCATTAATCCTCTATAATTCCATTGGACAAATCGTTAAAACACAATTGATTCAACATCTTGGTGGAGACGTGATTTATCCATTCGTAATGCCTAAACATATGGCTCATGGACATTATACATTGGAAATCAATGGTAAAGAACTACAAAAAACAAGACTGAAGATTTTGTTTTAAATAAATAAAACTTAAATTTGCTCTAAGCGTATAGAAGATGAAAAGATATTTGATTCCCCTTTCCGTGATCACTATGACATTAATCATCGTGGTTTTTCCTTCCTTGTTGATGGCTCAACCTCCCGATGGTGGATGTGATCCACTTGATCCCGCTTGTCCGATAGACGGTGGATTGAGTTTACTGATTGCTGCTGGCATCGGGTTAGGAGCAAAAAGAGCTTTTCATAAGAAGTAATTATTACAAACAAATCATACCAACGGGAGCTTGTCTCCCGTTTTTTATTGCGAAATATTTTCATATCAGATTGAAATTCAAAGCGATTAAAATTTTTTTTGTCGTTTTTTTTTAAGAAATTTGTTACGGTCGCTAATACGCAATAAACCGAATTTGGGGCTCATTTATTTGATATGAAACGAAAACATAATTGTCCCTTATTGTCTCTACAATCACTTCTATCTTTTTTTCCTGTTTTTATTGCCATTTTATTGATTTCGTCTTGTATGAAAACAGTAAAAAAATCAAGTTATTTGAATAGACTAACAGCGGATACTTCGATAATATCAAATGTTGTTATTCCGGAACCAATCAGAATTAAATCTTCTGACGTTCTTTCTATTCATGTTAGCAGTTTAAATCCGGATTTAGATGAAAAATTTAACGCATTCGGGAAATACGGGAGCAACGATTTGAGTGGAAATGTTTTTTTAAGTGGACAAGAAGTTGATTTTGAAGGAAAAATCAGACTTCATTATTTGGGTGAGATTATGGCAAAGGGACTTACTCGATATCAATTGGCTAAGAAATTAGAATCTGAGCTTCAGCCATATCTAAAAGATCCAATCGTAAAAGTTCAATTTTTGAACAAAAAAATTACGGTTATGGGAGAAGTTGGTTCGCCCAGAATCATTTCAATGAAAGAAGAATACATGCATATCTTGGATGCACTAGTTGCCAGTGGAGATTTAAAGGATGATGCAATACTAGACGATGTGGTCATCATAAGGGATTCATTCGGTTTGAAACAATTGAAACATATCAATCTAGAAGACCAAACGGTACTTAGTTCCAATTGGTCTATATTGGTTCCAGATGATGTTGTTTATGTAAAAAAAGACATCACCATAAAAACGAAAGAAGAAAAGAAAAGGGCTTTGCAGTCTACCGTTTCTCTTGTGGTTTCTGTAGTTACCTTTCTTGCCATAATTTTCAACAATCTGATTAAGTAAATAGGTATGAATGAAGATTTGCCA
>JBDLUO010000136.1:0-5600 GCA_039805285.1 Bacteroidota bacterium | reverse complement strand
TCTTTAAAGTCCATTAAAAAAGAGCTGCCGAATACATTGGTGATCTGCAGCGCTGCTCCGAGTAGCATTGAAAAAAGAAAGAAAACAACCATTCTTTCCTGTTTAAACAATACCAAGGCATCCACCCCAATCATGCTTTTAAATGATGATTTTTTATTTTTTTCGGATGGAGGGCAAGCCGGAAGTACAAAGCAATAGGCTCCCATCGCAACTGAAGAAATCGATGCTGCAATAAATTGAAAGTTTGTTGATGACAATCCGGTTAAATCAACAACCCACATGGCTACAATGAAACCCACTGTGCCCCAAACCCGGATCGGAGGAAAAACTTTTTGTACATCCTGTCCGCTGCTGCTCAACAACCGAAAACTAACTGCATTTACCAATGAAATGGTTGGCATATAGGCAAAAGTATAACCAAGCATGCAAAAGAACATCCATTGCGGATCTTTGATTTGGCTTAGTGCGACCATAAAAACGGCCCCTATAAAATGTAAAGAACCAAGTAGTTTTTCTGAATTGAAAACCCGATCAGCCAAAACCCCCACAATGGCGGGCATAATCAATGCTGCAAAACCAATGGTTGAGAAAACTGCACCAATTTGTAATCCTGTAAATCCGATAATGGACATGTATTTTCCTGCAGAAATCAACCATGTACCCCAGATGAAAAATTGGAGGAAATTTAGTACCGAAAGTTTTTTATTTAAAAGCATAGCAATTGGATATAGGTTTAAAAATAACGAATATTTAAGAAAAAAGTCGTTTGCCCTCAAATTAAGCACAGATTTAATTGAAATCGAACTCCCGCACATTTAGAAATAGCTAAATTTGCAAAAAAATGAAATGAGTAATTCGATATTCATACAAGATCCTGAAATGGCTGTAATAGCCAACAAAATTCTCACCCAAGAACCACAAAGAATAACTCCAGAAGAAGGCGTGATGCTTTTCAAAAAGGGATCACTCCCCTTTCTTGGTATGTTGGCAAACCATATCCGCGAAAAAAAACATGGTAACAACACCTACTTCAACCGGAATTTTCACATTGAACCTACCAATGTTTGTGTTTTCAGTTGCGCATTTTGCGCTTACTCTAAACTGTATGCCAATAAAGAGGAAGGTTGGGAGTTAAGCATCGATCAGATGCTTGAGATTGTAAAAAAATACAACGACAAACAAGTAACAGAAGTACATATTGTGGGTGGCGTTCATCCCAAAATGAATATGGCTTATTTCACCGAATTGATTGGGAAAATTCGTGAAGTAGCCCCACACCTTCACATCAAAGCATTCACTGCCGTAGAGCTTGATTACATGTTCAGAAAAGCCAAATTGAGCGTAGAAGATGGACTCAAGCAACTAAAATTAGCTGGATTACAATCACTACCCGGTGGAGGTGCAGAGATTTTTCACCCTGAGGTAAGAGAAAAAATTGCCGGCGATAAAGTGACAGGTGAAGGGTGGCTTAACATTCATGAAACTGCTCATCAGCTGGGAATTCCGAGCAACGCAACACTGCTTTATGGACACATAGAAACGGCTGAACACAGAATAGACCACATGCTCAAACTAAGAGATTTGCAGGATAAGACCGGTGGCTTCAACACGTTTATCCCATTAAAGTTCAGAAATGAAAACAACGACATGAGTCATATTCCCGAATCGACTCAAATAGAAGATTTGAAGATGTATGCCATTTCAAGAATATTTCTTGACAACTTCCCACACATTAAGGCATATTGGCCAATGTTGGGACGCAATCAAGCCCAAATGACATTGTCTTTCGGGGTAAATGATCTTGATGGAACCATTGATGATTCAACAAAAATTTACTCGATGGCTGGCAGCGAAGAACAAAATCCATCTATGACCACAGAGCAATTGGTTCAGCTCATACACCAAGCTGGACGACAACCCGTCGAACGAGATACGCTGTATCAAGTAATACAGGACTTTGGTATGCCCCATTCCATGAAAACAAATTGATGCCAAAAAAAAATTACATTATCTTTTAATCACGATTTAGAAATCATAAATATTTTATCATGTCCAATTGTCAATTTACCATAGCTTTTTCGGGCGAACCTGAAAGCATCGTTGAAAAAGCAAAATCTGCTGTTGTATCTCAAGGTGGTTTTTTTGAAGGAAATACAGAGCAAGGACAATTCAGCATCTCTCTGATGTCTAACACCGTAACGGGTTCTTATGTTGTTGAAGGAAATCAATTGACGATGAATATCACAGAAAAGCCGCTGTTTTTACCTTGCAGTGCCATTGAAGGATATCTTTCTAACAAACTGAAATAAATCGCATTAAGAAACAGAATTTACACATCATTTAGAAGAATACGTAAATAAAAAATGGCCCCGAAGGGCCATTTTTGTTGTGCTAGATGCAAAGATTAGTGATTTCTGAGTTTCATTTCAGTTCTTCTATTTTGCGCTCTACCCGCTTTTGTATTGTTGTCTGCAACCGGTTTTTCTGAACCGAATCCTTTTGCAGTAATTCTATCTGCGCTGATTCCTTTTGAAGTAAAATAGTCCTTTACAGAAGCTGCACGCTCGCTGGAAAGTTGCTTATTTCTCTCTTCAGTTCCTGCATTATCACTGTGACCTTCTATGTCGATCAAAAGAGAATTGTCCGTTTTCATAAGCGCGACTACTTCATCCAATGATTTAAATGTTGCGGGAAGAATTTTTGCACTTCCAAGCGCATATTGTATGCTTTTTGCTGCATAGTTTACTTTCTCAATTACTTCTTCTTTTATTTCAGGGCAACCCATATTTTCTGCTGTTCCTGCTACTGACGGACATTTATCTTCTTCATCATTTACACCGTCATTATCTGTATCTGGCACTGGGCATCCTTGATATCTGGCCAGTCCTTTTATAGCGATACACTTATCGTTATCGTCGTTGATTCCGTCGCCATCTGTATCTGGTACAGGACAACCTTGGTATTTTGAAGTTCCAGGCACATTCGGACATTTGTCTTTTTCATCGTTTAAGCCATCTCCATCTGAGTCTGGTACAGGACAACCATTGTATTTGGCACTTCCTGCAACATCTGGACATTTGTCGCTATTGTCTGGTGTACCATCATTGTCTTTGTCTGTAACAACGGGTGGTGGTGGTGGTGGAACAACTTCTGGCTCATCTTTTGCCATGCTTTGAGATACACCAACGGAATAAAACAAATTATCTTTCAATACTGAATTTGCGAGAGAAACACGGTATTGAGACTGAATCATGATTGCCGTTCTTTTTTTGAACTGAGCAGACAGACCTAAACCGGCAGGTACATAAGCACCAAATTCTCCACCATATACTCCGACACCAATACCAGTTGTAATGAATGCATTTAATAAAGATCCTGGCTCATATAGATAAGCATTAACACTAGGTTCCAACTCTACACCTAATCTATTGGTTTTATTGGAATATGTTCCTCTGTCTATAGCACTGTAGTCATGAAACATAACGGTTGCCTTTCCAGAAAAATCTACATGCTTGTATACGCTCTGCCAGTATGAGAGAGAAAAACCAAGATCTTGCTCCTTTAATCCGCCTAGTGTTTTTTGAGTTCCGGTTTCCTTCCATCTCTGAGGGGTGTTGAGATCGATGGCATTTAAATGAATACCAATGAATCTTTGAGGAGCCGATTTCGTTTTTTTAGGTTGAGCAAAAGCTGATCCGGAGAGAATCAACGCTGCGCACATGAGCTTGGTTGTTTTGTTCATAACAGTTGAATTTGGGTTAAGTATACTCTAAATTAACAGAGCTTTACAATCTGGTTGGTTATTACAAATATAATGCCTATCCTTTATTTTATTTTGGGATTTATCATGATTTATACTGATTACACAACTCAATTTTAAAAAATCAATCAATTTTTGACCAATCTAACCGAATAGCCATTGCGTTTATTGATGTAGTATCGATTTGCTGTAGCATCTACATTAAGTAAGAAACGATAAGAAGCTTGCCAAGTATCAAATTCATCAGCAGTCCACCAATAAGCCCCATTCCTTGCCAAACTAAAATTACCAATCTCAGATCTCAACCCCCCCGGCAAGGCAGAGAAACCAGTACTGTTTGTGGCGCCGGTATTTGGACTGATCCAATTAATCAAACCAATGGTTTTTAGAGGTCCGCCAGCGGTTTGACTTGATGTGCAATAGTTACATACGGTATCTGCGTTAGGATCTGCATATTTGACAAGTTTGTTCCATTCAGTTTCTGTTGCAACATGCCATCCCGCAGGTACTAAACCTCTGGGATCATTCACAGCATACCAGTTATACAGTTTTCCATACTTGGAATAATTCAGACTGTCATTATTATACCAGCACCATGCTCCTGTGGCGGTATTCATCCACTCTGCTGAGTTTGATACTTGAGGAATTGGATCGCCATTTCTGTAATAGGCCATGTCCAAATTTTTACAGCTCCAAATCATGCCAGCTATGTTTACCCCACACAAGGGAACAGTAAGTTGCTGCGTGGTGAATGAAACATCATTGCCGTATGAGGTTCCTACACTGTTTGTTGCATAAGCCCTCACATGATATGTGGTATTCGGAGACAATCCAGTCAATCTTGAACCAAAAGAACCGATTCCGTCAGCATCGTTGGTTTTTGAGGGAAGATCTACGGTCGGATTTTGTGTAAGACTCCAACAAACGCCACGAGAAGTTACCGGAGCACCTCCATCGTTTGTGATATTTCCGCCAGAAGAAGCATTCATGGTGTCAATTGCTGTAATATTATTCGTGGTTAAGGTTGGCAAAACCACCGAAATAACAACAATTCTTGCGGTATCCTCATTCGAGGATTGAGCGGAATTACCTGCGGTATTGTATGCATAAACCCTATAAGTGTATGTTATGTTGGGTTGGACGTTATTGTCGCTGAACGTATTGATGTTGGCTGATACGGTAGCAAGATCAGAAAATTCGACCCCACTGGTCTTTCTTTGGATCTTATACCCTGTTTCGTTGGTTGCGTTATCTGACCAAAACAAATCAATTTGAGTATTGGAAGCAACTTCAGCATTTAATCCAGTGGGTGCTACCGGTATTACGACAGCTGGCTCATTGACGTTGCATGACAAGTTGTAGCTGATTAATAAAATCCAGAAAAACAGATGGATTATTTTTATCATTTTCATCTTGCGAAAATAGTGGATTTATGTTTTGATATGGGGGAAGATGACTTCTTAGAAATTCAAAAGAACAGACAAATCCGAAACCCTTCATACAAATGGAGCAAAAACTATGAAATAATAAATGAAAATCACCTTATATTTGCAACCCGAAATGAACATTAGGTCCGGTAGCTCAGCTGGATAGAGCATCAGCCTTCTAAGCTGAGGGTCATTGGTTCGAATCCAATCCGGATCACAAAAAGCCTCATTTACTGAGGCTTTTTTCATGTCGCATAAATTCTACAACCGGTTTCTCAAATTAACCTCTATATTTATACCCGAACGATTGCTGGCTAACTTCTTAAAACCCTCCGTACCAATTTCCTTCGTAAACATCCGCTACCCCGTTTCTCATCGAACAACCTTTTAGTTTTATTGTAATAATTATTACA
>JBDLUO010000135.1:0-36232 GCA_039805285.1 Bacteroidota bacterium | reverse complement strand
TTTAGCCGCATTGATGCTTGCCACTTGCCAAGGATTTTTTCTGATGATGCACGATGTCAGAACCGACACCATGCTTATGGGTGCGGTTGTTTTTTCAATTTGGCAACTGGATGAGTGGTTGGAATCTCGTAAGCTTCTGCCATTTTTTTTGGGCTTTACCGGTATTGCGATTGGTATGATGACCAAAGGACCGATTGGACTCATAGTGCCTTGTTTTGCACTTGGTGCACAAGTGTTTGCCAAACGTGAATTTAGCTTGCTCCTGCGATGGGAATATATTTTCGGGATTCTTCTTATTGCTATATTTCTTTTTCCCATGTCGTGGGGACTATACCAACAATTCGACATGCATCCCGAAACGGTTGTAAATGGAAAAAGTGGCGCATCTGGACTTCGTTTTTTTTATTGGACACAGAGCTTCGGAAGAATTACTGGAGAATCTCCATGGGACAATGGGGCGACTGTTTTTTTTCTATTGCAAAATATGTTGTGGTCATTTTTACCTTGGATTTTGTTTTTTATTCCGGGATGGTTTAGTGCGATGTTACGATTCATAAAAGATGGAGGAAATTTGGCTACGGAGCGTGAGGTGATTAGTCTTGGTGGCTTCACATTGAGTTACTTGGCACTTGGAATGAGTAAATACCAGTTGCCTCATTATATTTTCGTCGCTTTTCCACTGGCTGCAATCCTTTCAGCCAAATATCTTTCTCGTTTGATTGAGGAAAAACAAACAAAGATTCTTTCACGACTATTCACCAGTCATGCCATCATCCTTTCATTAATCTGGGTAGCATTGGGTATACTCCTATTCTTCCCTTTCCCAGACCTTTCCCTATTGTGGCCCATATTAGCCTTGGTTGGCTTGGTTGTATTTATCATATTGGCAAGAAAAAATAAAAAAAAGCTCAATGGTATCATTCTCATTTGCCTATTTACCATCATTGGAGTGAATCTCCTACTAAACAGTGTTTTTTATCCAAGACTTTTACGTTATCAGGCCGGAAGCAGTTGTGGTAAGTGGCTTCATAAAAATGGAATTCCAGCAGAGAAAACCTTTACGTATGGCTTTTCTGTGATGAGAAGCTTGCATTACTATGCACATGGAATTGTGAAACAAAAAGACAACGCAGCTGCTTTTTCACCAGGCCAATATGCAATAACTTTACCCGATTCCATAGGGTCATTTGTTGCAAAAGGGATGAATCCTGAAATTGTTTTTGAAGGTGCTCATTATCCAGTTACCCTACTCGGAATCCCATTTCTGAACCCCAAAACCAGAAATTCAGTGGTAAAACCATACGTAATCCTCAAAATAAAATGATTCAACACATCAAATAGACAATTCCTTTTTTATATTTGTTAGGAATCAATACGGTGTTTTACACCTCTACATGGAAATTGTCATTTTACTCGCACTCATTTTAGTAAACTTCTTCATCGTTGTCAGCGAAATCTCTCTGATTAGTGCCCGAAGAGCCAGAATTGAATCTCTTGCAAACAAAGGAGATGAAAAGGCAAAAAAAGCCATTAAACTGATAGACAAGCCTGAACGTTTTTTAAGTGCAGCCCAAATCGTTATAACAGGGATAGCTATATTAACGGGTATTTTTGCGGAAGACAAGTTTAGTGAAGAACTTCGTCCCGTATTGGAAAACTACAGCATATTGAAGCCCTATGCACAGCCATTAGCTACTACCATAGTTGTTATTCTAATCACTTTTGTTTCTGTCATTTTTGGAGAATTGATCCCTAAAAAACTAGCCATGTTGCAAGCAGAAAAAATTGCGATGGCATCTGCAGGAACGATGGATCTTCTGTCTACCTTTTTTCATCCCTTTGTATGGTTGCTGTCAGAAAGTACTAAGATGATCTTTAAGTTGTTTAAAATTAAAAAACCTTCCGATGCAGCTGTTACAGAAGAGGAAATTAAAGCCATGATATCCGAAGGCAGCGAAAGCGGATCGATTGAGGAAGATGAAAAGGAAATCATAGAAAGAGTGTTTCATCTCGGAGATCGAAATATCACTTCCTTAATGACACACCGTACAGACATCGCCTGGCTGGATCAAAAAGATACTGTAGAAGTTGCCAAATCGAAACTGACTGAAATTATTTACAGCACCTACCCTGTTTGTGACGGCACCATTGATGAAATCAAAGGATTGATCTATGTTAAAGACCTTCTCAAAGCCGATCCCCAAACAAAACTAGAATCCCTTATTAAGCCCACATTATTTGTTCCGGAAAATAATTCTGCTTACCAACTCCTCGAAAAAATCAAGACCTCTCGTATACATGCATGCTTTATTGTTAGTGAATATGGAACACTCGAAGGAATGATTACCTTAAACGATATTCTAGAGGCAATCATTGGCGATATGCCTCAACCTGGTCAGGAAGAATACGAGATTTTAAAACGAGAAGATGGCACATACTTAGTTGATGCACTCATACAGTTTTATGATTTTCTGGTTTATTTTGAACGCGCAGACTGGATGAATGAAGGGGAGCAAGAATTCGATACGCTCGCAGGATTCGTTCTCCACGAACTTGAACACATTCCAGCCACTGGTGAAAGTTTTTCTTGGAAAGATTTTCATTTTGAAATCATTGATATGGACGGACAAAGAATCGATAAAATTCTTGTGAAAATTTCCGACGAATTGAAAGAAGAGCTAGCAGAAAACGATTAAAAATCAAACTTCAAACTGATATCGGGTTGAGTTAATTTTCGACTCTTTCTCTCCCCATTGATTTCTACATGTACGATGTTCATCTGCTCTTTCTTGAAATCATACAACAGTGTGTTTTCTACCACCAATTGCTTTGGCGAGTTTATTTTAGGTGACTCATAAAAAACCATCAACGCATCATCCTCCCGTTCAAACCCCAGATATTTGAATTCGCATCTTTTTTGATCCGAAGATATTTTTAGATTTTTTTGAATGTACTCGTCAATCCATTGATCAGAAATCTTTTTGTTACTTGGATTAAGTAAATCAACTCCTTTGTGATACTTTTTCAATACGAATTCGAAGTCATTGATAAAGATCTTACAAACCATCCCCATATTTTTTCGTTCTACATCATAGTTAATCTCCGTAACACTCATGTATACGGGATGACTTTCTTTGCTTTCCAAAGAAGGATTGAACATCATAAGAAATGTGGGAAGAAAAATCAGTATTTTCATCATGTCCAAAAATAATTCGTTTCACACGTAAAACATGTTAATTCATGTCTATTTCCCTTTTTTGTTTCTTTTTAGAACTTGGATGGAAGCATATAATCAATATTGATGCGATAGACCATATCCTTTTCCTGCTTACCATAAGTGGAATGGCATATGGAAAAAATGTTACCCATTGGCTGATTGTAACATTAAGTTTCACTTGTGGACATAGTTTGTCTATGTGGCTTGGAAGCTATTTTTCTTACTCATCCTCCTTTATTGAATTTCTGATTCCCGTCACCATTATCGGAAGTGGATTGTGGATTTGGATAAAAAGTGGAGCGAATAGGATAGATTATTTCTATTTGTTTCTCATTTTGATATTTGGATGCATCCATGGTTTGGGATTCGCAAGCGCGTTTGAAATGATGCTCCCTACGAGCTCAAAACCAATAGCAGCCTTGATTGGATTTACTTTAGGAATAGAAGCTGGTCAAATAATGATTCTTTTCTTATTTGTTTTTTCTGGAATTTGGCTTTCCAGAAGAGGAATCGTTTCCCATTTTTACTTTTCGAGAATTATATCGCTTTTTGCCATTTTAGGCGGTGTTTATTTGGCAATCAGCAGATGGCCTTTTTAACATGATTTGGCATGCTATTTTTCAATAATTTTACAGTAAGAATTTAATAACTTGTACTTCTTTAAGCGCCTAAACTCGCTTTTGAATTAAATCAATATCAATGCAGAAATTATTACCGATTTTTCTTTTGGGTTTTTTGTTTCAACAAGCCCAAGCACAAGACATCAAAAACAATCCGGGAAGCAACCATGGCAATCGTTTTGAACAACTAGGGACCATCCTACCAACTCCAAATGAATACAGAACGGCAAGCGGCGCACCAGGCGAAAAGTATTGGCAACAGCGATGCGACTACACCATAAATTGTGAACTTAACGAAACAGAAAGAAAACTGACTGGAAAGGAGACGCTTACGTTCCACAACCAATCGCCTCACACCCTCACTTATTTATGGCTTCAGCTTGACGAAAACCAGCACAGCAGTACAAATAGTGCAGGATATGAGAACAGCAATAGCATGCCATCTCAATTAAGCGCTGGTGATATTCCAAGAATGCAAGGAAAAAAAGAAAAAGAGTTTGGGACCAACATAACCGCCGTTACAGACATGAACGGTAAACCTTTGAAATACACCATCAATAAAACGATGATGCGGGTTGAACTTCCAAAACCCCTTGCATCCGGCTCTCAATTTGTTTTTAATATCTCTTGGAACTATTTCATCGTAGACCGCATGAAATATGGTGGCCGTGGTGGTTATGAATTTTTTCCAGAAGATGGAAATGACATATTCACCATGACGCAGTGGTTCCCACGTCTTTGTGTATATAGTGATTATCAGGGATGGCAAAACCATCAATTTGCCGGCACAGGTGAGTTTGCATTGGCATTTGGAAACTACAAGGTTTCTATGACTGTTCCTGCGGACCATGTGGTAATGTCTACCGGTATTGGCCAAAATTACCAACAAGTATTAAATGCTGCTCAGTACAAGCGTTGGCTTAGTGCGCAAAAGGCAAAAGATGTAACCGAGATCGTTACCCTTGATGAGGCAATCGATCGTGAAAAAAAACCAAGTAAAGACAAAAAAACTTGGATTTTCCGTGCAGACAGTGTACGTGATTTTGCATGGGGAAGCAGTCGAAAATTTGTATGGGACGCGATGCCCGTAAAGATAGAAGGTAAAAAAGTGATGTGTATGAGTGCTTATGGTAAAGAAGCGTATAACCTTTATCGCAAGTTTAGTACAAAAGTAATTGCGCATACCATCAAAACATATTCTCATTTTACCATCCCTTACCCCTATCCTGTTGCACAAAGCATCGAGGCTTCGAATGGCATGGAATACCCCATGATTTGTTTCAATTACGGCAGATGCGAAAAAGATGGAACCTACAGCGAGGGCACAAAAAATGGAATGCTGGGTGTAGTAATACACGAGGTTGGACATAACTTCTTTCCGATGATCATCAACAGCGACGAAAGACAATGGTCTTGGATGGACGAAGGTTTAAACACTTTTGTAGAATACCTGACAGAAGAACTATGGGATAATAAATTCGCAGTTGGAAGAGGTCCTGCATACAAAATTGTGGATTATATGAAGTTGCCGAAAGATCAACTGGAGCCCATCATGACAAACAGCGAAAACATCATACAATTTGGTGCGAATGCCTACGCTAAACCCGCAACAGCATTGAATATTTTACGCGAAACCATCATGGGAAGAGAATTGTTCGACTACGCATTTAAAGAATATTGCAGAAGATGGGCATTCAAACATCCAACTCCATCCGATTTCTTTAGAACCATGGAAGATGCCAGTGCAGAAGACTTAGATTGGTTTTGGAGAGGATGGTTTTATAACACAGATCCGGTAGATATCGCCATAGATACCGTTAAATGGTCTATCGTTGACTCTGCTCAGGTTTCAACAACTAAGCCAGAAAAAACCATCAAACAATCTGTTAGTAAGCCAATCCTAAACAGCTATGAAGACATTTCAAAAATAAGAAACCGAGAAGATAAATCTGTCGTTTTTGCTACCGACGCCGATACCAGCCTTAGGGATTTTTACTGGCGTTACGCGCGCGGATTGGCCAAGATCGACAGCTCCTCTTATGAAACAATCATTCCTGCAAGTGTTACAGAAACCTTCACCAAGGAAGAGAAAGACAGCATCGCGGGAAATATAGGATTGTACGAAATCACATTCAGCAACAAAGGCGGATTGGTTATGCCGATTATTTTGGAATGGACATATGCAGACGGAACAAAAGAAGTGGATCGTGTGGGTGCTAATGTTTGGAGAAAGAATGAACAAAAAGTGATTAAAACTTTTTTGAAATCGAAAAAAGTGGTGTCTGTTAAATTAGATCCATTTAGAGAAACGGCAGATATTGATGAAAAGAACAACAATTGGCCGGCTTCAGAAACACCAAGTCGATTCCAAATGTTCAAGCAAAAAAATGAAAGACAGAACAACAGGAGAAATCAAACCGGTGGCAAAAATCCAATGCAAAGAGAGATAAAAGAGCCTTAATTGATTGTTTTGTTACCAATTTTTTGAATAAGCCAATCAACTTCGATTGGCTTATTCGCTGTAAAACGCGGATAGCGCCGCAACATAGGTCTCGGTCCAACCGGTTGAAATATCATCAAAATCTTCATCTGGAATATTGGAATGTCTAACTTCCATAGAGGTTCTTGATTTGTCTGCATGGAGGTTTATGGTTACGATTGACGCTGGTTCTTGGTCTCCAAAATACCATTCTTGCACAATTTGTTTGCCTGGAACAAAAGAAATATTTCTTCCGCAAATGCTGTCTTCCCATAACGAAAACTCTGTTTCTGGTTCATCATTCATGATAGCCGGGGCGCCCGTCCACAATTGAAGGGTTGCTGCATTGGTGAGCGCCTTGTAAACCAATTCGGGTTCTGCATTAATAATATAGTATTTTTTGAAATCTTTCACGATTGAGTTGTATTAGGTAAACAATGAAAATGTAATTTTAAGGATAATTTCTGATAGGCACCACAAATCTTCATCTCTTATGAAAATAAAAATCATTTCTTCCATCGTAATTGCCTTCTTCTCCTTAGGATCAACTGCACAATACAAGGAATTCAAATTGAATGCCAAGGGCGATACCATTAATGCTGTAAATCAAAACAATGAGAAAGTAGGCAAATGGGTTACCGAGATGCCAGATTTAAGAGGCGAACACGGATATGTAGAAGAAGGGGTTTATAAAAAAGGAGTGAAAGATGGGGTTTGGAGAAAATATTCTACCATGGGCGACCTAATTGCAGTTGAGCATTATATCTTGGGAGGAAAAGATGGATTACAGCAGTACTACACATTTTTAGGAGAATTGGAGCACGAAGAAAATTGGAGAGGATATAATCCGGAGGATCCATACGATACGATTCCGGTTTATGGAACAGGAAGTGGCGAGATCATCGATTATAAAATTGTAAAGGCTGAGCCATATGCTGTAAAACACGGAGAATGGCGATACTACGAAGCGGGAAGGGTCATTCGTTCGGAGCAGTGGAACAACA
This sequence comes from Bacteroidota bacterium, assembly GCA_039805285.1. GTDB lineage: Bacteria > Bacteroidota > Bacteroidia > Chitinophagales > Chitinophagaceae > Ferruginibacter. The sequence goes on along the minus strand of JBDLUO010000135.1, from coordinate 28,912 downwards.
ACAACCCCGTAAATCCCAATGCACCAAAACCTACTACAACGCCGAGGTATGAAAGACCAAAGGAAGCAACAAAACCTCCAGAGATGCTCGAATGGGAAAGAAAAAACAGAAAGAAAAAAATTACAGACGGCAGAACCAGTATGTAAGCAAGAACCTGTTAGAAGATGAGGATGTTTTATTTCACTTCCATTTTCAATAAGCTTTCATTTTCAAGAAAAGCTTCCAACTCATCTCCTACTACACACTCTCCTACTCCTGCAGGTGTTCCGGTGAATATGAGATCACCTATGTTCAGTGAGAAATATTGAGAAATATTTGAGACTATTTTATCAATACTGAAAATCATACTGCCAGAATTTCCAACCTGTACTTTTTCTCCGTTTTTAAGTAGCGAAAAGTTGATGTTCTTTTTATTCATTGTCGGTGTTATGTCTAGTATTTTACCGACAGCAGCAGAGTTGTCAAATGCTTTTGCTTTTTCCCAGGGAAGCCCCTTTTTCTTACATTCATCCTGTATGTCTCGCGCAGTAAAGTCGATACCTACCGTGATGCCATTGTAATAGTTTGATGCATGTCGCTCCTGAATATACTTGCCATTTTTACTCACACGGATTACCAATTCGCATTCGTAATTCAATTCATTGGTAAACTCGGGATAGTAAAAAGGAGTATGTGTTTGCAACAAAGCGCTTTTGGGCTTCATGAAAATAACAGGTTCATCGGGAATGTCATTGCCTAATTCTTTGGCATGCTCCGCATAGTTTCTACCGATGCAAATTATCTTCATTTATAGGTTTGTCTTGGGTTAAAGATTATTCAGGTGCTAAATTAGCAAAAAATGAATTGGGTTGTTACAATTAGATATTAAATGTCTGGCAAGATTCTTTTTTGATTGAAAAGAGTCATGGTCTGCTCCAATCCCACCGTTGATATGCTCTCTATCGCCTCAATCGACCTTTCAATTTTTAGTTTCACGGTTGGAATTTCATCGACTTTCCATTTTCCCAAGACAAAATCTACTTGTCTGCCTTTGGGGAAATTATTACCGATGCCGAATCTTAACTTAGGATAAGCATCCGTACCCAGAACCTGCTGTATGTCTCTCAAACCGTTATGTCCTGCATGTGTTCCTGCTTTTCTGATTCTTATTGTATCTAGGGGTAGAGCCAAATCGTCTACAATCGTTAACGTTTGTTCTACCGGAACCTTACTGCTATCCATCCAATACTTGAACGCCTTTCCACTGAGGTTCATGAAGGTGGTTGGACATACACAAATGAATTGCTTCCCTTTCCATTTTACTTCGGCCACAAAAGCATGACGATCTTGTTTGAATGTTCCGCCATGTTTGTCAACAAAGGCAAAAACTACATCAAACCCAATATTGTGTCTGGTATTCGCATACTCTTCTCCGATATTCCCAAGGCCTACGATTAAAAATTTATTCATGGTAACAATATGTTGACTCACATACGATCTAAAATAGATTGCAATTCAGCCTCTGTTTTAACGAGTACATCTCTTACTTTGCTGCCTTGGCTTGCTCCAACAATACCAGCAGCTTCGAGTTGATCCATTAGTCTACCGGCACGGTTGTACCCCAATTTCATTCTTCTTTGCAACAAAGATGTGCTTCCGCTTTGCATACTAACAATTATCCTAGCGGCATCTTCAAATAAAGCATCTTTATCGTTCACATCAAACTCTCGGCCGTCCGCATCTTTTTCATCAATAAATTCTGGAAGCATGAATGCCTGAGGGTATCCTCTCTGCTCACCAATAAAGTTTACAATGCGATCTACCTCTGGGGTATCTACAAAAGCACATTGTAGCCTTACCACTTCTCCGTTATAATTAACAAGCATATCTCCCCTTCCAATAAGCTGCTCGGCTCCCCCTGCATCCAAAATGGTTCTTCCATCAATCTTACTACTTGTTTTGAAAGCGATTCTCGCTGGGAAGTTCGCTTTGATTGTACCTGTGATGATGTTTACAGAAGGACGTTGTGTTGCAATAATCAAATGTATCCCTACTGCGCGGGCAAGCTGTGCCAATCGAGCGATAGGCATTTCAACTTCCTTACCGGCAGTCATGATCAAATCTGCGAACTCATCTACCACAAGTACAATAAATGGTAAGAATTGATGTCCTTTTTCTGGGTTCAATTTTCTTTGTGCAAATTTTTCGTTGTATTCCCTGATGTTTCTGCATCCTGCCTCTTTAAGCAAATCGTACCTGTTATCCATCTCAATACAAAGTGCATTGAGCGTATGAACCACTTTTTTTGTATCTGTGATGATCGCATCTTCTTCTCCTGGTAGTTTAGCAAGAAAATGTCTTTCAATGGTTTTATAAATGCTCAACTCCACTTTTTTGGGATCGACCAAAACGAATTTAAGTTGTGATGGATGTTTGCTGTATAAAAGTGAAACCAGGATTGCATTCAGTCCCACAGATTTACCCTGTCCAGTAGCACCCGCCATAAGCAAGTGAGGCATACTGGCAAGGTCAACGATGAAATTATCATCGTCAATTTTTTTACCTATGGCAATGGGTAAAGCGAAGTTGGTTTTGGTAAACTTGTCTGATGCGAGCAAGGTTTTCATGCTCACAATGGTCGGCTTCGCATTTGGAACTTCAATTCCGATTGTTCCTTTTCCAGGGATAGGTGCAATGATACGGATACCCAATGCAGCCAAACTCAATGCGATGTCATCTTCTAAATTTTTTATCTTAGAAATTCGAACGCCTGCGGCAGGAATGATTTCATACAAGGTTACGGTTGGCCCTACGGTAGCACTTATTTTTTGAATGCTTATGTCATAGTTCTTTAATGTAGCGAGAATCTGATTTTTATTGTTCTCCAGTTCTGCCGGATCTTTCACGATTTTTTCGCTTCCGTGATTTTCTAAAAGATCCAGCGTCGGAAATTTATAATCCCTTAAATCCAAAATGGGATCATATAATTTTGAAGCAGGTATTGATTCTGATTTTTCTTTTTCTATTTCTGGTTCTGCAGCTTCATTTTTTATTTCAAGTTCTAAATTCTCTGCATCTAGTGGCTCCTCAATTAATGGCAAAGTATTTGTTTCAACCATATCTTCAACCTCCTCAGGTTCTTCTTTTTCTGACCACTCAATTTCGGGTTCGGGTTTCACTTTTGTGTCTATGAATAATTTGGCTTTCGATTCAGGACTTTCTGCTTTAGGTTCGTTCTTTTTTTCCTTAACTACACCTTGCTCTTTTTTAATTTCGTTTGCATCTGGGAGCGGCTCTGCATTTGTTGCAATTTTGCTAAAAGAAGGATTAAATCTCCAAATCACGTATCCTAAAAAAGCAATGAAAATAAATCCAATGGTACCGATTGCTCCGATGGTATTATACATCCATGCTTTACAAAAATCTCCAACCGCCCCACCCCATGGAAAAGCTTGGCTCGAAAAAGCAACAGATGATGTTACACTGATTAGGGGAAGTCCGACAAGCAAATATTTTATATTTCTCCAGATTGAGAATACTTTTTTGTTGAAAAGCAAGTTCATGCCAAGTACAAAAAAGAGTGAACAAAAAAGATAAGAGGCAACCCCAAATCCACGATAGATGAAGAGATGAGACATGTATGCACCAAAAGTGCCCATGAGGTTTGATACAGAAGTTTCTGTTCCCCAAAACATTTTTGAACCTTCGGAAAGGAGTTTGTCTTGGTCTTGATCCCACGTAAATAAATAGGATGTAAATGCAACAAAAAACAACAGGGAGAAAAGGAGTAAAACAGTTCCTAAAATCTTGTGTGTTCTTTCGTCGCGAATCAGTTGTTTGAAATTTACTTTTTCATTCTGATCGGGTTGGAGGATTGAATTATCCTCAGGAGATTTTTTTTTGTCTTTCTTCGCCATTAACGCAAAGATATTGAATGAAAAATGGATTTGACTACGGAAATTTGACCCTTAATTCAGACTTTTTTTTCTGTAAGACAAAAAAAGAAAAATCCAACCAAGAATGAACATCGTCCCTCCTATTGGCGTGATGGCACCTAGAAAAGAATAGGATGATCCGAGGATGGCAAGTGCGTACAAAGAACCACAAAAAACGACCATTCCAAAACTAAATAAACGGCAAGTCCAAAGAGAAAGTTTATGCTGATTTTCTTGATACAGCATTGCCGCCAATATCAAAGCGAGGGTATGATAAAATTGATATTTTGATGCCGTCTCAAAAATGGACATGGAGTGCGCATCCAGCTTTTCTTTGAGGGCGTGGGCAGCGAAAGCACCGAGAGCTACAGCTATTGCACCAGAAAGTGCTCCTATTTTTATAAATTGATTTTTCATTTTTTTATTTTTCTTGAATGTAATTTCAAAAAATCCAACTTTTAGCGCAAACTGAAATAATTTCGGTTACGACTCATTTTTTCTTTTACATCACAAAAGCATTCAACGCTTTTGGATTTAATTCAGTTTCTGATAACGTTATTCTTGATTGTTCGTAAAACGGCAGCCGTTCCTGTAACATCTGGGTAAGTTTCACTTTCAATTCGTGAGATGAATAGCCGTCAATTAAAGGCCTTGATTGATTGTTTTTTTCTATGTTTCTCATCATAGAATCTAAGCCCACATTCAAAAAAACAGTTATTCCAAATTGATTCATCCACTTGATGTTGTCTCCAAAGCAAGGTGTACCCCCGCCGCATGCTAGAACAAACTGATCTAAATGCATTATTTCCGACAGCAACCGGCTTTCTGTTTCACGAAAAAAAGATTCCCCTGAAGTAGAAAAAATCTCTGGAATTGATTTTCTGAGAGTAGATTCAATTTTTTCATCCAAATCAATGAAATCAAGATTGAGTTCGTTGGCCCATTGTTTTCCCCAGTAGGATTTTCCAGAAGCAGGCATACCCATCACGAAGATTTTCATCTCCAAAAATACGAAACTTGAAATATGGAAACTTTCAGACTAAAGAGATAGATTCACTATATTTGCGAAAATTTTTTTCCATGAATTTACATGAATATCAAGCCAAAGAACTGCTTAAGAAATACAATGTGCCCGTGCAAGAAGGTCTAGCATGCAGCAACGTTAACGAAGCTGAAGAAGCTTATCGTCAAATCCACACCCAATTTGGGAGCAAATTTGCGGTTGTAAAAGCACAAATACATGCGGGTGGCCGTGGAAAAGGAAGCATTCAGGGTAAAGATCAAAGAGGTGTGGCTGTAGGCAAAAGCATGGAAGATGTAGTTAAAATCGCTGGAAATATTTTGGGTGGCACACTTGTTACCATTCAAACCGGACCAGAAGGTAAATTGGTAAATAAAGTATTGGTGGCACAGGATGTTTACTACGAAGGTCCTAACCCAGTAAAAGAGTTTTATTTATCTATCCTTATGGACAGATCATCTTGCATGAATGTAGTTATGTACAGTACCGAAGGAGGTATGAATATTGAAGATGTTGCTCATGATACGCCAGAAAAAATATTTAAAGAGTATATTCATCCAGGCGGAAAGCTTCAGGGCTTTCAGGCAAGAAAAATTGCTTTCAATCTTGGATTAAGCGGCGAGGCTTTCAAAAACTGTGTAAAATTCGTAACAAACCTATACAATGCATACACCGAGTTGGATTGTGGAATGTTAGAAATCAATCCATTGTTTAAAACCAGCGACGATAAAATCATTGCTGTGGATTGCAAGATGAATATTGATGACAATGCCATAATGCGTCACCCAGAACTTGCTGCTCTTCGCGACATTACAGAAGAAGATCCAACAGAAGTAGAGGCTGGAAAATACAACCTGAACTTTGTAAAACTTGATGGCAACGTAGGATGTATGGTTAATGGCGCAGGGTTGGCAATGGCTACCATGGATATGATTAAATTAAGTGGTGGTGAGCCAGCAAACTTCCTTGATGTGGGTGGTACAGCGAATGCCCAAACCGTAGAAGCTGGTTTCAGAATCATCATGAAAGATCCAAAAGTAAAAGCCATCTTGATTAATATATTTGGAGGTATTGTACGTTGCGATCGTGTTGCACAAGGCGTAATTGACGCATACAAGAGCATCGGAAACATTGAAATTCCGATCATCGTTAGGCTACAAGGAACCAATGCCGATGTTGCTAAAAAACTGATTGATGAAAGCGGACTTAAAGTTGATAGCGCTATTTTATTGAGCGAAGCTGCAGCATTGGTTAATAAAGCGGTAGCATAACACAAAAATAAAATTGAACTTTTGAAATTTCAGATAGCCCTTTCGAGGGCTATCTTTGTTTTATGATTATCCGTTTAGCACAAGAATCCGATTTACATGCGATAGTTGAAATATACAATCAATCTATACCTGGCAGGATGGCTACAGCCGACCTTAATCCAGTATCTGTAGAGGAGAAAAAAGAATGGTTTAACGCACATACTAAAAACAGGCCGATCGTGGTTGCTGAAGAAAACGGAATGATTGTTGGTTGGGGAAGTTTAAAGAACTTTTATGGAAGGCCTGCATATTCGGGAACAGCAGAAGCAAGCATTTACATCCGAAACAACGAACAAAACAAAGGCATTGGAGAAAAACTACTTCTACATCTAATTGAAATAGCACCTGCACTTGACATACATACTTTACTGGGATTCATATTCGCCCATAATCTACCCAGCATTTCCCTTGTAAAAAAACATGGATTCGAGGAATGGGGAATGCTTCCAGACGTTGCAGTTATGATGAATGAAAAAGTAAGTTTATTGATTTTAGGAAAAAAACTATCCCCAATTTAATATGGAAAACAGCGTTTATTTTTTCTTTCTGTAATCCGATTGAGAAGATGAAGTTGTGGCTTTAGGTGCTTGAGGCTTCGATTTATTTTTTCCAGAATCTTGTGATTTTGGAGTTGACTTAAGCGCGTCTGTATTCCTATTTTCGTCTCCCATAAAATCATCCGCAGACCCATTGCTTTCATCGATATTTAAACTATCTCCACTTTTTACAATGTTCTCAAAGTTCGATTCTGCATAGATTGGATCGTTTTTCAGTTCTGCAGGCTGTTCGAACTGCAACATTCCTCCATAGGGCAAGCGTTTATCGTTGTAAACCTGGCTCATAAACGAACCCCAGTTTGGACCCGCCATTTCTGCTCCACCGCTGTTGTTCGAATAAATGGGTATGAAGGGATCTTCGCAACCAACCCAGGTTCCAGCAAGTATCTCTGGCGTGTACCCTATAAACCAACCATCAGTATTTCCATTGGTGGTTCCCGTTTTACCAGCCATCTCTGCTGGGATATTGTACGAATTTAACCTGCGTCCGGTTCCAAATTTTATGACACCCTGCATCATTTTAACCATGGTATAATTTTCGGACTCACTGATTAATTCTTTGCTTTGAGATAGCGGAAATTCAAAAATTAGATTGCCATCTTTGTCCTCAATTCGAGTTACATAAACGGGTGGAGTATTATACCCTTTATTTGGGAACATCGTATAAGCTTGAAGCATCTGAAGCATTGGAATTTCTGCAGCTCCAAGGGCTATGGATGGATAAGGTGGTAGCTTAGCGGTGATTCCGCATTGCTTACCAAAATCAACCATACGTTTAACCCCAACTGCAGCGATTAGTCGCCATGCAGCACCATTCAATGAGTTTGCTAGACAATACGCCATTGATCCCCCTTTGGAACTGATTGTTTTTCCAGAAAGGGTAAGCGGTCCACCAGGAATGTAAGTATCTGGGCCATAACCCGCATCAGTAACAGCCAATGTATAAAGCAGTGGTTTAATGGTTGACCCCACTTGTCTGCTTGCGGTTACGTGGTCGTATTTAAACCATTTGAAATTGATTCCACCAACCCAAGCTTTAACCTCACCGGTTCGAGGATCCATAGCGGCAAAAGAGGTCTGTAATATTTGCTTATGATATTTAATAGAATCATAAGGAGTCATAATTGTGTCTTTCTCATGGTTCTTATCTCCGCTCCATGAAAATATTTTCATTTTTACAGGCACATGAAATGTTTTGACAATATCAGCAGAGTCAATGCCTTCTTCCTGCATGGTTTTCCATCTATCTGTAAACTTCATTGCGGCACGAATGATGTTATCTCGGCCTTTCCATAGTTTATCCCCTTTTAATTTCAGAGAATAATTTAGTTTTTTCTGAACATCAGGCATATGCGCCTCTATAGCCCTTTCGGCGTAATCCTGCATTCTAGAATCGATGGTCGTATAAATTTTCAAGCCGTCTCTGTAAAGGTTGTATGGCTCATCGGTTTTAGGATTTTTATTTGACTTACACCAGTCTCTGAGCAATCCAGCCAAAACAGATCTGAAATAAGGTGCTACTCCAACGTTCTCATCAATTTTTTTGTAATTGGTGATGAGCGGTTTTGATTTGAGTCGTTCTGCCTCTTCGGAGCTGATGTAATGATGCTTGGTAACGCTCATTTGGTTGATTACTACATCTCTTCTTATTCTTGAAGATTTAGGATGTCTTATTGGCTCATAAATAAAGCCTTTCAACATGCCAATCAACACAGCCGCTTCTTCAATTTTGAGATTCTTTGGTTCTTTCTGAAAATAAGTTCGGGAAGCATTTCTGATGCCATAAACATTACCCCAAGGCGCTCGGTTTAAGTAAAGGGTTATGATTTCCTCTTTGGTAAAATTCTTTTCTAATTTAACGGCTACTATCCATTCCTTTATTTTCTCTGTTGCTCTGCTCAATTTATTTCCACCACCTTGTCCTAAAATCATTTTTGCCAACTGCTGTGTTAAAGTTGATCCACCACCTTGTGTGCCCGCTGTGTATACTACCCTACCCAATGCTTGAACATCGATTCCGGAATGCTCGTAAAAACGTTCGTCTTCTGTTGCAATCAAGGCATGTATCACATTGGGTGAAATTTCATTGTATTTCACTTCAGATCGATTCTCTGAATAATACTTTCCCATTAATTTATTATCTGCACTAAAAATCTCACTCGCCAAATCCGCTTCTGGATTTTCCAATTGCTGCACAGATGGCATCTTACCGAACAATCCAAAATTGGCCGATAAAAAAACCAATAGCACAAAACCCAACCCTGAGCCAAAAACGATCCATAAAATGCGAACTGATTTCTTCATTATTTGATTGGTATGTTTATTACATTAGAATTTGCCAGGATATTGTTCACTGAGCAATTTTTTATACGCTTCCAACTGTTTGTTTTTCTTCAAAAGCTCAAGATTCGATTGTGTAATGATGGCAAATGAGTAAGACTTCGCAGGCAACCAAGACAATTGGGCTGGTGCGGCCTTTTTTATTTTTTCATAAAAAATCATGGCGTCATCTGCGCTTTCAAAAATAGAAAAAACCAAAAGATTATTTTTTCCATCCAAAGTGTCTTTTGCAACTAAAACAGAAGGATTAGAGGATGACACAAATCGTTTCAATGCATTCTTACTTTCATTTACATACACCGGATCTACTTGATTTAAAACCATCACCACAAGATGCTGTTTCGATGCTTGCCAAATAAATTCTCCACTAACCATACTCGAAGGAATTTTTATTACACTGTCTGGTTTAACTACCATAGGCTTTATTCCTGCAAGCTTCGGCTGTTCCTTAACGTTAGTTGTTACGACTCTTGTTTTGGGTTTTATGTTTTGTTCTGTAGGAACCAAGATTTTATCGTCATCCATTTTACGTGTAACCTGCAATGTGTCGAGATGATTTAAAATCTCTCTTTTCCGGAAAAGCACATCAATTAGTGTTAACGCTTTTTCACTCAACGGAGATTGAGGGTAGTTATCCATTAGCTGTGTGAGTGTTACTATGGCTTCGCTATCCAATCCACATTTAATGTGGTAAATAGATTCGATGTAAAGCAATTGAGGCGTCCAATATTGTTTTCCATGAACGCTATCTTCTTTTCGCTTCATCGAAACCGCTTTTTCATATTGACCTCCAATAAACAAATCATAAATCATCCCATATCTAGCCAAAACCTCAGGATTGTTTTTTTCTGGTTGTAATGAATTGGGATTGTTTAGTGTTTTTAATGCTTTACTGTTACCAAATTCTGTTTCTAGCAAATGCTTGTAATAATCCGCTTTTTCTTTGTCATTTAATTTCGAATAACAGTAGTACATGCCAAGATATAACTCACCTTCTTCCAGTTTATCAGGAAAACGTTGAAGATAGATTTCATAAGTATAAATCGCTTGTTGATAGTCCTGAAGCTCGTATTGGAAGAGCCTTGCCAATTCGATCAATGCTTGTGAAATTTTAAGGTTCGAGCTATCCAATGATTCTTGCGAAAGAGGTAGATTCTGCATGAGGGCATCATAAGAAAATGCAAGTGGCTTTCCTGATTCATCAGTAGCTGCATCTACTGGTGCCATTGGATCTGGCGAAGATGCATCAATACCCATTCCGGCAGTTAAAGCCGAAAGTCTTCTCCAATTGTCTGTGTTTTCCCTTCTTCCCCATTTCGATTTGAACTCATTGAATCCTCTAGACTTCAATGTAGCGTTATAGAAATACCATTCTCCTTTTGTACTCGTTGTAAAAAGATCTGTTGATTTATTGTTTTTATCATTCCCGAAACTATTAAGCGTTTCGCCTGTAAATACTGGCTCCGTATCTGGCAGTTCATTTTCTTTTCTGAGCTTTTTTACTAATTTTTTCACAAAGAGATCACGGTCTGCAGGTGGCAAAGATGCTACCATCTGAAGACTGTCTTCCGTTTCGATGATCATTAATTGGGTAGCTACTTTTCGTAAACTTGTTTTTCTATCTGAAACCTCCGAAGAGTCGGGAGATAAGGTTAGATCGTTGATATCCAGACTATCGTAATGATCTGCTGCATCTTTGTACTGCTTCTGTTGATATGCAATTCTACCCAACACAAGATGCGCTTTGTTTCTGAATGGCAAATTGTTTTCGTTGACGGTCAAACTTTTTTCAAAATAACCAATCGCTTGTGTGGTATCTGGTTTTTGAAGACTCAACATTCCGGCGCTATGATACAGTATGTCGCGATATGTTTCATACTTATCTCGTTTTGCCATTTTTACCAGCGTTGCTATGTTGTTGTCTAATTCTTTCAGATTGCCCGTATTCCTGAGCATTTTCGCATCATTCAGTCTGGCATAAATATCGAGTAAGGGATTCACCGTTTTTGACGCCGAACGATTATAAAATTCAGATGCCTTTTCGTATTTTCCATTCATTTCATTGAGCTGCCCGAGTAAAAAATACCATCTGGATCTGTCTGATTTTGTTTCTGCAGAAGGCAATGCTTTTTCCAGGTAATGCGCGGCGCTATCGTATCCTTGTTGTTGAAAATACCAATATGCCGTAACCTGATCTAAATCGTCGCGAAGTCTTTTAGGCAAATTGGGGTCCTCTTGTAGGATGTTGATGAGTCCGGCTGATTCTCCAAATTGAGCCATCTCTATATAGGTTCTAGCGAGCCATATAAGTGCTTCATTTCTACTTGGCGGAAGTCCGGTTACTTTTTGGATGAAATTTCTTTTCTCGCTGTTTGCTATGGAAAGTTTGTACGAGGCTGCATCAGCACTTGTTCCAACTACCCTATTGTCGTCTTCGTCTTTTTTTCTTGGAAAGAGATTGTAGTTAATAAATTGAAACGTGAGCGCTGCTGAATCAAAAACCTTTCGGTACAAGTAAGACTTCCCAATCAGAAGATACAAGTTATCTACCCACTCGCTTCGAAGATCATGTAGTAAAATTCCAGCAGTCGACTTGTATATGACAGAATCCAGCTCCACCTGTTGCGCCGCTGTATTGTCTAGGGAATATCCATAAAAAGGTATCAAATGCGAATGGTCATCCTGCTGACTTGCCTTTGCCATTTCAACAACTGCATTCAATTTGTTGTTGGCATTAAAATAGTAATTGAAGCGGGTTACATTGTTTTGGGTAAACCTTCTTATTCTGGTAAATTTTTTGTCTGCTGTTTTTTCTGAACCCAATTTTTTTTCTTCATATTCTTTGGGCTTTTGCTCCTTACCAAATGGGTCAAACGTCCACGTAGGTTGCCCTATCGCAACAGAGATAGATAAGAAAAAGACCGCAGCAGTAATATAGGCACAACGCATTCTACCTTTCATGAGTAAGATTATTGCAATATTCGGCTAAATATCGGAATTTTTGGGCTTATTTCAACGTAAAACAGTACTTGTTAATGAAGTTTAACGACAAAGGGCGGCTTTGTTTGAGATGTGTTGATGAAAGATTAAAAAAAAACATAGCTTTGAAACGCTGCGAAACAGCCAGAAATCAGAAAAAGCATGGAAAAGCCGGAAGTACAGAACAGACTCAAGCGATTAAGAAATAGGTACCGCTTGGTTGTAATGAACGAGGATACCTACGAAGAAGTCGTAAAATTCAAACTATCCCGACTCAGTGTATATATTGCACTGAGCTCTGCTTTTGTATTTATGGTCGCCATTACTTCTGCATTGATTATTTTCACTCCGTTGAAATATTATCTACCTGGAGTTGGCTATGGAAACGCAAAACAAGTAAGGGAGTTCAGAAAATTGAAAATCCGCACAGATTCCATAGAAAGATCGCTGAATCAGCAACAACAATACTTCGATAATTTGGAAAAAGTGTTGGAAGGGAAAGTGATTTCAAAAGACACCAACAAACTTAAATTGCCCAAATTAGAGGACATAGACGAATAAAAGAACATACATTTCAATCATTTCAAACCGACAATTACAACCGAACACATGTTTACGCCAAAAACGAAAGATAACGCAACTCAAGGACCCGTTTCCATAAGTATAATTAGCTCCGATGCAGTCATTAAGGGAGACATTCAAAGTCAGGGAGATATCCGAATAGATGGAAAACTGATTGGAAATGTGCAATGCAATGCAAAAATCATTGTAGGTAAAGAAGGCAGAGTTGAGGGCAACCTAACCGGAAGCCAGGCGGAAATTCTCGGATATGTAAAAGGAAGTATCAAAATGAGTGGTCAACTGAACCTAAATGAGCAGGCCGTGGTTCATGGAGATGTACATGTAGCCAAGTTGAAAATGGATAATACCGTAGTATTTAACGGCAATTGCACCATGGGCGAGCCTCAGGTTGTAGCTCAAAACGCAGATGATGAGTCCAACGCCTAATCCATCAAACAAATATATTTCATGGGGCACACAGCTTTTTGCCGGAATCTTGATTGTGCTTTATGGAGGTAAAAAACTGGATGCTTACTTACAAACAAAGAATCCTGTTTTCACCCTGATTTTCCCACTGGTGTATCTTACGGGGATGATGATTAAATTGATAAAAGATACCAGTAAAAAAAACAATAAATGAACCCTTTTATAAAAGCAAGCAAGAGCATCAGCATTTTACATATTGTCATACTTGTGGCAATTACGATAGCGCAACAATTTAAAAATGCAATTGGATTAGACACTGGAGTTTTGCTAGGCGCGAATCTGTTTTTTTATATTCTCACCTTGATATCGATGGCTATGCAGAAAAAGCATTTGCACAACAAGAATCCGAATGTTTATGTTAGGGCAGTAATTGGCAGCATGATGATTAGAATGTTTGCGACCATCATTGCGGTGCTGATCTATGTGAAAGCGGTGAACAATAAATATGATGCCGTAAGTTTATTTCTCGGACTTTCATTATACCTCGTTTATTTGTCTTTTGAGGTAAAAATCATGATGAAGTTGAATCAGAAAAATGCCTAAGAAAGAAGTTCCTTTACAGTCGTTGAGTGATTTTTTACCTGACCGATCCGACCATCGGGTGATTGACATGTTGCATGAATTTAGCGTTCACCTAACGGTAACGCGACAACGCCAAACGATCTTAGGAGACTATAGACCTGCACACAATGGAAAGCCGCATAGAATCAGTGTTAACGGGAGTTTGAACAAGTATAGTTTTTTAATTACACTGCTTCATGAGCTGGCGCACTTGCTAACCTTTGTTCAATTTCAGAACAAGGTGTTGCCTCACGGAGCGGAATGGAAAAAAGTATTTGGCAAGTTGCTCCATGAATTTTTGGAAGAAAATATTTTTCCGAACGACATAGAAAAGGCGATAGAAAAAAGCATGCATAATCCCGGAGCGAGCAGTTGCAGCGATTTGAATTTGATGAGGACTTTGAGGAAATATGACAAAGGAAAAACTGGACTTATTTCAGTTGAAGAATTAGAAATCGGAACTGCATTTTCAATTAAAGACGGCAGGACTTTCATCAAAGGAGAAAAAAACAGAACCAGGTATAAATGTCAACTTGCAGGGTCTGCACAATACTTTCTTTTTCACGGATTGTATGAAGTAACAATTGCCGAAACTTAATTTTGAAAATACGCAGTCATTAATAATTCTTCGGGTCAATCGAATCAAATGACCATTGTTTTAAAAATTCAATAACCTTTTTGTTATCGTAGCTTTTTCCACCATCTTCTAAGTAAGAAGAATTTTGGGTGTGAAGCCTAACTCCGTCTCCATTTATAACAACAAAGACCGGAAATCCAAACCGCTGAGGAAAACCAAGTTTAGAGAGCATTTCTGGATTTTTATTCTCTTTGCTGTAATTAAGCAGATAATACACATAGTCTGCGTTCAAAAGAGAGTCTATTTTGGAGTCTGCTTTGGCAAAACGATGAAACTCAATGCACCACTTACACCAATTTCCCCCAATTTGGACCAAAACATGCTTATTCTCCTTTTTTGCCTTAGAAATGCAAGAATCGAGACTGAATTTAGCATCCTCATTTGGGTTATAGATCACGGATTGTGAAAATCCGAAGCCAGCAAAAAGGAGCATGGTAAGCAAAAACACAATTTTCATTTTGATATTTTTTTCAAAGTTACCCGAATCGTTTGAATTTTTTTAGGGATTTAATGCCTATGAATAAAATTTCAATTGAAAATAAAGCGCTTTAACAAATGAGATGCATTGTATTTATTTGTTATACGCATTGCCTTGTAATTTATCTTGTCGGTTAATAAAATGTTAACTACCTTTATTGCCCTTTCACGCAAAAACACCCAAATTTGCGTAGAAAATAAATGTGTTTCTTTTGAAAAGAATTGCATTTATTGAGCCATTACCCTTCCGAAAATAAAAAATCCCCCTTAGAAAAGGTGCAATTGTACCTGTGTTTGCGTGTAGAACTGAGAAATCAGGACTATTGTTTCATTATCATGTTCAAAAAACAACCATGAATATCAACATCGAAAAATTGATCACGAATAAACAAAAAACAATGAGAAAAAGGTTTAGTCCTTCCAATGGATTGTTGGTCTTTATCACTTGGGCGTTCGCCATGTGTTCCGGTATGTTGTCTGTAGCTCAGACGATTACAACCCAGCCTAATCCGCCTTACAACGGAGCTGGTTCACTGGTAGCCACGTCGAATATCGCATTTGTGATAGAGAACACAAACACCTACGGTATTGTGCTTACGGGCGTTTCAAACTTCTGTACCGTAGCAGATAACAACTCCGTTTGGCAGTTGTCTTATTCTGCAACAGCCCTATCTGGTATTGCAACGAATGTTACCGTAGCACCATGGGTTGCTATTGCAACCTCTGCCCCTACACCAGTGTTGGCAAGCGGCATTACCTCATTGAATTTTACCAACTTAAGCTTCACGATACCTGCCAATACACGGTATCGTTTTGTGCTAAGAAATACCGGTCCTGGATCTACCAGATACTCTGGATCCGGTACGCCAATAACACCAAATACCCATTCAAATGCTGGGGTTAATTTACTTTGTGGTGATGTTCAAATCAATGGTTTCAATGTGGGTTATGCTGGTACAGGAAACTTCCTTACCATCAACCCTAGATATTTTACAGGTGGTATCAGTTTCCAACCTGCAATTCCTTGTACCGATCCTCCAACAGCAGGAACGATTTCAACTCCAACTACCTTTGTTTGTCAGGGAACCCCTTTCACACTTAGTTTAGATGGAGCCTCTTTGGGTCTTGGACTTACATACCAATGGCAGATTTCAAACAACAATACCAGCTGGTCGAACATAACTGGTGCTACCGCTACTTCTCTAACCACAACTCAAACTTCAGCCAACTACTACCGTTGCGTTGTTACTTGTGGTACTGCGGTTCAAACTCCAAGTATATTCATCAATACACCTTCTTCTGCAGGCGGTACTTTTACCATCAACAATAACTTGCCAACCGCTGGAACTAACTTCAACTCATTCAATGCGGCTTATGACTATATCAAGTGCGGAATCGGTGGACCAGTTGTTTTCAATGTAGACCCTAACAGTGGTCCTTACACGGAACAACTTATCATGACTCCAATCACTGGAACATCTCCTGTTAACACAGTTACATTCAACGGTAATGGAAGAACTTTGCAGTTCCTTTCTACCAATACCAACGAAAGAGCGGTAATCAAATTGAATGGTGCAGATTTCATCCGATTCAATAATTTGGTTGTTAGTCCTCTTGCATCAACTGCAGCAGAATATGGATTTGGCGTTCAGTTGATCAATAATGCAGATAGCAACATCATTAGCAACTGTACGATCAACATCAATGACCTTAGTTTAAATGGAAACACGCAATACGCTGGTATAGTTGTTAGTGCATCAAACACTTCTGCTACAACAGCCGGAAGCACTTTGAGCGATGGTAATATTTTCAGAAACAATACCATCAATGGTGGATTTTATGGCATCACCCTAGTTGGTAGCAATACAGAAGCCAACAGAAGCAACAGCATTTTAAAAAATACATTCAACGACTACCACACTTATGCTGTATATATAAGTGGAACTTTCAACACATTGGTTGATTCGAACTTCATTACCAGACCGACCAGAATCAATTTTGGTTCTACATCGTATGGTATTTTTATGACTGGATTGAACACCGTAGCCAACATCAGTAGAAACACCATCACCAACCCTTTTGGTGGTGCGCCTAATACCGGATTAACTTTTAACGGAATCGCTTTCAACGGTGTGGATGCATTGCCTAGTGTTGAAAATAAAGTATACAACAACCAATTCTACGGCATGAATGGAACGGGAGAAATCAATGCGATCAATAATACAGGTTCCGACAATGCATGGTATCATCACAATACTATCCTTATCGACGGAGAACAAGGTTCTGCATTATCCCGTGGTTTTTATCAAACTACAACAGCGGGAGGTATCCGTTTCGAAAATAATATTGTGATGGTAAACAGAAATGGTAGCGGTACTAAATATGCGCTTTACCATAATGCTATCGGCTCGGATATCACTTCTGATAGAAACATCCTTTTCATGAATTCTCCAGGTGGGAATCAAAATATAGGATTTTATGATGGTCTAGCCCGTACCACTCTCGCAGATTGGAGAGCGGTTAGTTTGGATGATACTACTTCGGTAAATAGGAACCCCCTATTTACTGATATTTTCGGTGGTAACCTTCGTCCGAATAGCCCATTAATTGACAACCTTGGATTTGCTTTAAACTACACCAATGATATCGTTGGCAGTCCAAGAAGTGCAACAACACCAGATATTGGTGCTTATGAATTTACTCCTAGTCCTTGTACTACTCCTCCGGTTTCTGGAAATACACTTGTTTCTCCAACTTCGGTTTGCGAAAACACGGCAATCAACATTGGTCTGTCTGGAAACTCAGTAGGTTTAGGTCAAACGTATATCTGGCAGGTTGCAAACAACCCTGCTGGTCCTTTCTCCGACATCGGTAATGCCTTAAACTATCCTGATAGCATCATTATCGCTACTGAAACTCAATATTATAGAGTTGCTGTTATTTGTGGAGCAAGTACCACATTCTCTGAGCCAATACTATTAACTGTGTTCCCAGCACTTCCAGCAGGAACCTATACCATCAATCCAGCTCAACCTACAGGCGGTTCTAACTATGCTAGTTTTGCCGATGTAGTTGCTGCATTGTCTTGCGGTATCAATGGTCCTGTAGTTTTCGATGTAGACCCTGCAAGTGGACCATACAACGAACAAGTGATCTTGAATCCCATTGCTGGAACATCGGATGTGAATACAATAACCTTTAACGGTAACGGCAGAACAATAGGATACCTTTCTACCAATACAAATGAAAGAGCTGTTATCAAATTAAATGGCGCAGATCACATCATATTTAATAATCTGGTTGTAAAACCTTCGGCAGACAGTGCTGCAACCGGATTTGGATATGGATTCCATCTGACCAACAATGCAGACAGCAATGTGATTTCAAATTGTACCATTAACATCAACGATCTAGCTCTTACCTCTACAAACTATGCAGGTATCGTTATCAGTGCAAACGCATCTGCTACCGGAGCAGGAGCAACACTAAGTGATGCAAACATCATTACTGGCAACACCATCAACGGAGGTTATTATGGAATCACCTGCGTGGGTAGCAATACAGAAGCCAACAGGTTCAATACCTTCTCAAACAATATCATCAATGATTTTAGCGCGTACGGATTTTATGCTCAAGGTAATTTCTATACCACAGTAGACTCTAACGTATTTGCAAGACCAAACAGAACAGGCATCAACGCTACAAGTGGTGGTATCTTTTTTACCGGTTTGAGTACATTAATAAACGTTTCTAGAAACACCATAACCAATCCTTTCGGAGGTAGCCCAACGCTCCAAACTACATTTAACGGTATCACATTAAACGCTGTAGATGCTTTGGCAGGATTGGAAAACAAAATATATAACAATAAGATTTATGGCTTTAACGGAAACGGAGAGCAAAACGGTATCCTTAATACTGGATCTGATAATGCTTGGTACTTTCACAATACCATTTTGATGGATGGTGATTTGGGAACTTCAAATTTTTTGACTAGAGGTTTTTATCAGACTACACAAGCTGGCGGAATTCGTTTCCAAAACAACATCGTTTCTATCACTCGTTCGGGTGATGGCGCCAAGTATGCTGTATATCATAATGTACTGACATCAGAAATACAGTCAGACAACAACGTCTTTTTCCTCAACTCAGTTGGAGGCACACAAAATGTGGGATACTATAACGCTGCCGCACAGCCGACATTGTTGAATTGGCAGACTGCATCTACTGATGATGCCCTTTCTAGAGTTAACAACCCATTATTTACGGACCTACTCACAGGTGACCTTAAACCAACCAATGCCTTGATCGATAACGTAGGGGTGGATGTTGGAGTGCTTGCAGATTTGATCAATGTACCAAGAAGCACATTGTCTCCGGATGCGGGTGCATACGAATTCACACCTGGTCCTTGTACAGAACCTCCTACTCCAGGACAATCCATTGCAAACCCAAGCATCGTTTGCGTAAATACAAACGTAGCACTTACGCTTACTCGTTTTTCTGTAGGACTTACACAGACCTATCAATGGCAAACAGCGCCTGCAGCAACAGGTCCGTTTACCAATATTGGTAACGTATTAAATAACCCAGACACGACAATCGTTTCTAGCATCACACAATACTACCGTGTTGCGGTAATATGCGGAGCCAGCACGGCTTTCTCTGAACCAGCTTTGGTTACCGTAAATCCGGCATTGCCTACAGGTACCTACTCCATCAACAGAAACCAGCCAACTGCAGGTTCTAACTACAATAGTTTTGCAGATGTAAAACAAGCATTGGAGTGCGGAATCGCAGGTCCAGTAGTTTTCAACGTGGTTGCCGGTTCAGGACCTTACGAAGAACAATTCATATTGGGTTCCATCAACGGTACATCTGCCATTAACACCATCACATTCAATGGTAATGCTGATACCATCCGTTTTAGCTCAAGTAATACAACCAACCGCTCTGTCATCAAACTGAGAAATACAGACCATGTAACATTCAACGATTTTGTTGTTGATGCTAGAGGGGCAGGTAACTTCGGTATAGGATTCCACTTTTTGAACAATGCGGACAGCAACACCATCAAAAATTGTACCCTGTTGATAAACAACACTGCACCAGGATTCAATACCAGTTACCTCGGAGTGCTCATCAATGGAGTTGACAACCAGGTTGCTGCAGGAACAAATCCTTTCTGTGACGGTAACACCATAGATAGTAACACCATCATTGGTGGTGCTTATTCAATCTGCGTTGCAGGTAGCACAACAACACTCAATGAAAACACCAAAATAAACAACAACAAATTGATAGACTTTGCCACCTACGGAATTTTCTTGACAGGGGGCAGTAAGACCATAATTTCATCCAATGACATCAGCAGACCTTCAAGAGTTTCTGGAAATGCTTTGAGCGGAATTATTTTGAATTCAAAAAGCATCGAAACCATTGTTTCGAAAAACAAAATACATGATCTCTTCGCCGGCGAACCAACCTCCGTTTCCACAATGAACGGCATCAACTTCTCTGGAGCTGATGGCGAAATCGGCAAAGCAAATCTGGTGGTAAACAACCTAATTTATTCAAATAGTTCTGAAGGAATTCAATACGGCATTGCCAACAATTCATCAGATTACATGAAGGCCTACCACAATACCATTGTTCTACAGGATGAGAGACAATCAGGAAATTCGCCAACTTACGGTTTTTATCAAACTACTGATGCTACTGGCATAGAGTTTAAAAACAACATGGTTTACATTTTAAGAAGTGGGATTGGAAATAAATTCGGAATGTATTTCAACAGCTCAAATAGTAATATTTCTTCTAACAATAACAATTTCTTCTTGCCTAGTGCCAATTCTTTCGTAGGATTCCTAAATGGCAACCAAGCAACCATAAACGATTGGAGAGCTGCATCTTCACAAGACGCAAACTCATTCAGTGTAGATCCAATATTCGCCAATGCGAATGGGGCTAACTTTACCCCATTGTTCCCTGGTATCGACAATGCCGGACAAGCGCTTGGTGTAACAGATGATATCAATAACGTTACAAGGAATGCAACTACTCCTGATATTGGAGCATTTGAATTCACTTCTCCAGCTTGTACCGCACCTCCTGCAGTAGGCAATGCAACTGCAGACCCGAATTCTGGAATCTGCATCGAAACGGAAGTAGACCTTTCCATCAATGGATATGTATATGGAGGCGGACAAACCTATCAGTGGGAATACTCTCCTACCAATGCCGCACCATGGCTTCCTCTTGGCGGATCCAGATTGTTCCCAGATACAACCATTTTGGCATCAACTTCTAACTATTATCGTTGCTTGGTAACTTGTAACGGACAAACCTCAATTTCAGGTTCTGTTCAGGTTACGTTAAACCCTGCATTCCTTGCAGGAACTTACACCATCAATCGAAATATTCCTGCTTCTATTACAAACTTCACTTCATTTGTATCTGCAGTCGCAGCACTTGAATGTGGAATTACAGGCCCGGTTTTCTTTGATGTAGCACCAGACACTTATGTAGAACAAGTAAGAATGCGTAAAGTGCCGGGTTCATCCCCTATCAACAGAGTCACTTTCCGTAGCGAAACAGGTAACCCAACCTCTGTTGTTCTCACATGGGACAACCTGGATCCAGCCGCAAACTACGTGTTGAAATTGGATAGTGCAAGCTATATCACATACAAAAACATGACCATCACCACATCGAATGCATTGACAGGACGTGTGGTTGAATTGGCCAACCTTGCTGGATACGATAGCATTGTAGGATGTAGAATCATTATGCCTATTACCGATGTGACAACCAATGTTGTTACCGGAATTTTCGCAAACAATCTTAGAGGCAAATTCAATGTATTCAAAGGGAATTTGATCGAAGGAGGTGCTTTCGGAATTCATTTACGTGGTATTGCAAATGGCAATTACACCCAAGACCATGTAATTGACAGCAACACCATCGAACAAAATTTTGTTAATGGAATCTTTGTTGAATTTGCCGCTCGACTAGCTGTAACTAGAAACGTGATTTCTATGGCGGCACCAAGAGCCAACAATACTTATGGTATTATCAGCAACAACAGTGACTCTGCCTACAACTACTCTGGCAATAAAATCAATATAAACTCCATCTCAGGAGGTACCGCATACGGCATGTCTTTCAATAACTGTGATGCTGGAGTAACTCGTCGTGCGAAAATCAGTGGTAATTTGATTACCGGAGAAAACAACAATTGCACACTTTACGGACTATATCAGTCTGGGTCTGTATATAACAGCACCGTGAATAACGTGGTGAGCATAACAACCACTGGTGCAAATGCATATGCATCCTTTCTTACTGGTGGTGGCGGTGTCAAGTTCCACAACAATTCAATCATGAATTCTTCTCTGGTTACCGGTGCGAACAACCATGCTGGCTACTTTGGTAACAGCGCTGGTCAATTCCCTGCGACTAACATACAAAACAACATCTTTACCCATCAGGGAGACGGTAGGGCGATGTATGTAGCAAATGCAAGTGGAATCTTCAGCAATTACAATATGTTCCATACCAATGGTACCAATCTGATACAGTTGGGCTTCAATCAAAACTTTGCAACACTTAACGATTGGATAACCAATGTGTATTGGGATATTCATTCTATTTCATATGCCCCTGCATTTTCAAATACAACTACCCTATTGCCAGACCTTGCAAACCCTAACGTATGGGCGATGCATGGTAGAGGTACACAAATTGAGGGCAATGACTTCGATTTCAACAACGACCCAAGACCTACCACATTTACAACAGGTGTTCCAGATTTAGGTGCTTACGAATTCTTACCAACATCTGAACCAACGATATTGAATCCTATTCCGCTTACTCCAGTAGCTGGAACGTCTCAATACTTCATGTATGGAACCGATACGGTATCAATGATCACTTGGGATGCAACAGCACCTGTGCCAACTTCAGTTACGCTTCGTCGCTACTCTGGTATCTTACCAACAGGTTTGAGTGCCGGACAGGAATCTATGTATTTCTTTACCAAATTGGAAGTGCCTGCACAAGGTGCTTACAAATATGATTTCAAACAATTTTATATTGATCCTTGGAGAGGTTTCATTCCGACTGAGCAAGAGATCAAATTGGGTAAAACCAATGCTACGGATCAGTGGGATGTAATAAATAGCTCAAAAGTGGAATTGCTTGACAATTACATCACAGCCGACACTGCTCTTGTTCACATAGATCGTTACACCGGACTAAGAGGCGATGCAGCATTGAATCCTGTTCCTCCTTACGTTACAGTGGTAGATAGTTCGAACAGAGGTACCCGTTTCTGGGTTCCTTATGGTCACCACTATAGCTTTAGCGGAAACACACAAAACATGTGGCTTTATTTGAGTGCTCAATCAGCCGCAACAGTTGAAGTGAAAGTAAATGGCACCAACTGGAAACGCGTTTATAATGTTGCTGCTAACTCAGCAATTGTAAGTGACATCATGCCTAAATTCGGATTCATTGATGCACGTGTTACCGACGAAGGCCTATTCGAAAGAGGTATCTCAATCACAAGTGATGTGCCCATTGAGGCTTTTGCTCACATCTACGACGGAGCTACATCTGGTGCAACCATGCTTATGCCGGTTGGTGTTTACGGATATGATTATGTTTCACTGAACACTCGTCAGTTCTACCCAAGTGGTGGAGCAGGTTCTTTCTCTTGGTTTGCTATGATATCAGATAGAGACTCAACTATGATTGAAATAACACCTACAGTTACAACAAGATCAGGCAGACCTGCCGGTGTACCTTTTACTGTAATGTTGATGAAAGGTCAGGTTTACAATGTTATGGGAACACAAGTTGCAAGCGGTGGAGGTTCCGACCTCACAGGAAGCCGAGTACGTGCCATTGCAAATGCAAGCGGAAAATGTTATCCATTCGCCATGTTCTCTGGTAGCAGTAGAACCGCAATCTGTTATTTTTCAAATGGAGATAACTTTATTCAACAAGTGTTCCCTTCTCAAGCATGGGGTAAGAGATACGCTTCATTTGCCACTGCTAACTCACAATCAAACACCAACTACAATTCGAACTTATTTAGAATCCTTGTAAAGGATACAACAACGGAAGTAAGAATCAATGGTGTTCTTCAGAGCAGAGCAACGCTTAACCCATTGGGTAAATATTACGAACAATTCACTGCATCTGGAAATGGTGCTGCTTCAGCTGTGTTAATTGAAGCAGATAAGCCAGTATTGGTTGCACAGTATATGGTTTCAACCAGTGCGAATCAATGCGCAGGTGTAACTGCAACTGGAGATGGAGATCCTGAAATGATTTACATCAGTCCAACAGAGCAGGGAATCAAAAAAGCCGTGTTCTACAGCACAGACAGAAGTGCAATCAGAAACAGCTATGTAAACATAGTTATTCCTACAAACGGTATTTCAAGTTTGGTTATCGATGGGGTATCTACATTTACCAATGTTTTTGCACATCCTTTCTTACCGGGTTATTCTTGCGTAAGACAAAACTTCGGAGTAGGTGCTGGTCAACATACTGTATCTAGTGATTCTGCTTTCACTGCCATTACATATGGTTTAGGTTCTGTAGAAAGCTATGGATACAACGCGGGTACTTTGGTTAAAAACTTAAACTCAGTTCCATCTATCACCAACACACTCGGAACAGACAGCATATCTAATTATACTTGTGTGAATGCACCATTCCGTTTCAACATTTTGATTACCAGCAAGCCACAGGTACTTACATGGGGATTAAGTCAGGTTGCCAATCTAACTCCAAATGCAGATGTGGTTCAGGTGAACCCTGTAATTTTGGATTCAACCCTAATCAATGGACGTTGGTATTACAGATACAATTTGCCTGCAGATTATTTCTTCACTCAACCAGGTAGCTATATCATTCCGATTCAAATAAAAGATACCGTATCCATCGAAGGTTGCGAAAACACACAGGAGATCACGTTAGAAGTAACTGTACTTCCTGCTCCAATCGCAGACTTTACGACCAACTTTAGCGGATGTCTTGGATCTATTGCTACCTTAACCGGATCTGGAAGTACCATTGGTGGTGCAACTGTTAGCGGCTGGAACTGGAATTTTGGAAATGGAAACAATGCAACAGGACAGACTACAACTTATACCTACCCTGCTGCTGGTACATTCCCGATTACGTTAACCATGATTTCTACAGATGGTTGCTTGGCAGACACTACGAAAAACATTGTGGTGAATACGGCACCTCCTGTAGAATTGTTGGAAGATTCAATTACCATTTGTGTAAATGAAACAGCTACTTTCCAAGTTCAAAATCCACAACCGAACATTACCTATAACTGGTATACTTCTTCTACAGGTGGCGCATCTGTTAATACAGGTACAACCTACTCTATTCCGAACGTAACATCTAATGTGGAGTTCTGGGTAGAAGGTACTACCGCAGATGGTTGTTTGAGCGACAGAAGAAGAGTGGAAGCTGTTGTTCTTGCAGACATTCCTAATCCAGTGGTTCGTGTAGATTCGATAGGTGCAGACCAGCTTCGATTCGCATGGGATGCCGTTCCGGGCGCAGTTTCATATGAAGTTTCAACAGACAACGGCGCAACTTGGATCACTCCATCTTCGGGTCCGATTGGTTTAACCCATACTGTAACCGGATTATTGCCTTTACAATCAGTAACCCTTATCGTAAGAGCAATAGGTAGCAACGATTGTCAAAAATCAGAATCTACTCCTATTACAGAGAAGACATTGCCAGGTCAGATTTTCATTCCAAACGCATTCAGTCCGAATGGAGATGGTTTGAATGATGTTTTCTTGGTTTATGGCTTCACCATAGAAAAAATGCAATTCGCTGTATACAACCAATGGGGTGAAAAAATCTTCGAAAGCTTCAACCAATCTATCGGATGGGATGGAACTTTCAAAGGCACAACACAACCAAGTGGTGTTTATATGTATGTTTGCAAAATGACACTTAGAGATGGAAAAGTAGTCGTTAGAAAAGGTTCTATCAATCTGATTCGTTAATCCGAAACAATAACTCAAATGAAACATTCCATTCTTGCAACCATATTGACTCTAGTCTTTCCCCTGATTTGGGGAAAGACTTATGGTCAGGACGAAAGCTTTTTGTCGAACAGAGGCACCGACTTCTGGGTTGGCTACGGACATACCCAGGCTATGGAAAGTGGTAACACACAAGAAATGGTGCTTTATTTGAGTACAGATAACCAACCCGCTGTTGTAACTGTGAGAATTGAAGGGACTGCATGGGTTCGAACCTATACCATTCCTGCAAACACAGTTCGTGTATCAGATTTGATTCCAAAAGCCGGAACATCAGATGCTAGACTTTACACCGTGCCTTGCGGGTTTTCATTGCCTGGCCAAGCATGTGGAGGTGAGGGAACCTTCAACAACAAAGGAATTCACATAACCAGTAATGTCCCCATTGTAGCTTATGCACACATTTATACAAGCGCTAATTCTGCCGCATGTATGCTCATGCCTGTAGAAACCTGGGGATATGATTACGTTACCTTAAATAGTAAACAGAGCTATGCACCAAATTGTTTTTCCACCGTTTACGTTATAGCAAAAGAGGACAACACCGTTATTGAAGTAACTCCTGCTGCCAATAATAGGGCCTTCGGAGTGGGAGGTGCGCCCAATCCAAGAGCAGCTGGAGTTCCTTACACCATAATATTGAATAGAGGACAAATTTATCAGTGTATGGCAGGTCCGGAAAATGCAGATCCAAAACCTGAGATGTCTGGTACGAGAATCAAATCATTGGGGAATTCCGATGGGGTTTGTCATCCGATTGCCGTTTTCGCCGGAAGTAGTCGTACCTCTAATCCTGCATCTTGTGGTCAAGGAGGTGGAGACAACGACAACCAACAGTGTTTCCCGATTCAGGCATGGGGTAAAAAATACCTTACAGCGCCTTTGTCAAGTTCGAATGTTCCGGCAAACCCGATGACAAACACCTATAAGATTGCTGTATATGACCCTACGACAGTCGTTAAAAGAAATGGTGTTCCTCTCCCACTCGCCAGTCTGTTGAATAACAGTTATTACACATTCGTGAGTACAACTGCAGACTTTATTGAAGCAGACAAACCCGTTATGTTGGCTCAGTTTATGACGGGTGGTGCTTGTTTAGGCGGAGGAAATGAAGGTGATCCTGAAATGATTTATTTAAGTCCGTTGGAACAAGGTATCAAAAAGATTACTTTTTTCAGAAACAACCAAACGGCAATAAATACCAATTACCTAACATTGATCATTCCAACTGCTGGGGTGACTTCTTTAAGAATTGATAATTCAACTGTATTCAACCATACCTATCCTCATCCTAATTTACCTGGATATACCGTAGTGATTAAACGATGGTCTTCTGCACAAGCTCAGTCAACCGCCTTTAGCGACTCTGCTTTTACCGCTGTAACTTATGGTTTAGGTGGAGTTGAAAGTTATGGTTACAATGCCGGAACAAAAATCAACGCCCTGAATGCAAAGCCATCCATTCACAATGCAATTGACACTTCTGTAGAAGAACATGATTTTACTTGTACCAAAACACCGGTTGAGATTTCAATATTATTGGGATATGATTCATTGACAACTGAAATGAAGTGGCTGATGAGTCAAGTGGGTGGTGGCGTATCCCCCAATAGAGACACAACGATTTTCAATCCTATACCTACAGATACCGTTTACATCAATGGATTCAGGTATTTGAAATTTACCCTTCCAGGAACCTATACATTCACTGATAGTGGAACCATTCGTATTCCGATATTGATTCGAAACCCACAGTTTGAAAACGCATGCAGAAGAGGATTGGTTAACACATTTGTGAGAGTCGTTGCACGACCTGTGGTAGACATTAACGTCACCCATTCAGGTTGCGTGTTGGATTCGGTGGTGATGCAATCTGTAATCAGCGGAGGTAATTTTACAATCAATTCATATACTTGGATTTTCCCACCCGGCGCAACCAATGTTGATACGGTAAGAACCCAGAATACAACCCATCTATTCAATGCCCCTGGTATTTATCCGATCAACATCAGTGTGATCAGCTCGGAAGGATGTATCGGAGATTCTATTCGAAATATTGCCATTTCCGCAAGACCTGTTGTAAACTTTACCACCAACGGACCTGTTTGTGATGGTGCTTCCATCACTTTTACCGACAACAGTAGCTATACAGGTACGGCTCCGCTAAGTTCAAATTGGTGGGATCTCGGTGATGGAACGATAACTACAGCGAATGGTCCAATTACGCATACCTATGCTACATCAGGAACATATAATGTAAGACACACCGCAGGAATTGGCACCAATTGCTCAGGAGATACCATCAGCACACCCGTTACAATCTATGCAATTCCAAATAACAGGTTTACTTATCCCGCAGGTTGCTTGCCAGCATCGGGCATTGTGCAATTCAACAGCAATGCAACTGCTATAGATGGTCAAGCCATTGCGACACACAGTTGGAATTTCGGAGATCCTGGAAGTGGACCTGCTAATACATCAATTCTACCTAATCCTACTCACGCATATCCTACTTACGGAAGTTATACGATACAATACTCTGTGACAACCATCAATGGTTGTACGAATGATACTACGGTTAATGCAACGTTCAATCTTGCACCGCTTTTCAATTATCCAGCATTGCCTTCTGTTTGTCAAAACCAAACAGGAACAGTTTCAGTTGCAACAGCTACGGTTACCAACAGTGTTCCAGGCTCAGGCGTTTATCAAGGTATAGCCACTGATGCTGCAGGCAACTTTACGCCATCACTTGCAGGTGCTGGAACACATACCATCTGGTATGTTTATACTACAACAGCAAACTGTAGAGATTCAGTTTCTCAAACCATAACCGTACATCCAACACCGGATCCAAGTTTTGGCATTGTTTCATCGGCTTGTTTACCTCCGAGCGGAACAGTATCATTCACTTACAATGGAACAAGTGTTACTGGCCAGACTTTTACATGGAACTTCGGAGATCCGACAAGCGGCGCA
>JBDLUO010000134.1:0-11029 GCA_039805285.1 Bacteroidota bacterium | reverse complement strand
TCAATAAATTAGACCTGAGCTTCAAGGCCTCTTCCCTATCTGCCGTTTTCAACAACATCAATCGGAATCCATCTACCATCTTAGTCTTGAAAGCCAAGCTGGCATTGTATTCGTTCATTTCGTTTCCCAATAACGTAAGTCGTTTGTCTTGTATGACAATAGAGCCAGGACTGACAATCGAATCTAACTGCGTTTGCGCGTTTCCGTTAAAAGAAAGCAGAAGAAGAATCGTTATGTGAGAAACAAATTTCATTTCAGTTGTAAAGTAATTTATGATTCTCTGCCATGGCATTGTTTAAACTTCTTGCCACTGCCACATGGACAAGCATCGTTTCTGCCAATTTTAGGATCTGCTTTTATCGGTTCTTGTTTTGAAGGAGCAGATGGATCAAAATAATCTCTTTCATTGGCAGCATAATCTTGACCTGCTGCATCTATATCTTCCTTATTGACATTCATCTTGCTCATGTCGGTTTTTTCTTCTCTACCCTCGCGAATCTGTTGAGGTTGATTTTGTGCAATCGGTATCATTACACGACTCAGAAATCCGACAATATCTTTATTCACCTGATCACTCATTTGTTTGAATGAGTTGAATGCTTCTATCTTATAAATTACAAGTGGATCTTTTTGTTCGTATCCTGCAGTTCTAACACTGTGACGAAGGTCGTCCATCGATCTCAAATGTTCTTTCCAGGCATCATCGATAAGTGCAAGCGTTATATTTCTTTCAAGCGACTGCATCAATTCTTTTCCTTCAGTTTCGAAGTAAGAATCCAGTTTTACAACAGCTTGAATTTGTTTTTGTCCGTCGGTAAATGGTACAGCTACATTCTCGATGTGATTGCCTTGTTCTTTGCGAACATTTTGGATGATAGGCATCGTTTGGTCGACAATGCCTTGCTTTCTGTTTGTATAATGTGCAATGGCTTCTTGATACAGTTGAGCTGATAATGTATTTGGCATACCACTTTGAAGCATTTCGGCCGTTATTGAGGTTTGAATCCCTAAATGTCGAATTACCTCAAATTGAAATTCATCATAGTTAGACTCTTTGTGTGTAAGAATGATTTGCTCTGCCACACCGTAAAAAGCGTTGTCTAAATCGAGGGCTAAACGATCTCCAAACAATGCGTGGTTTCTTTTAGCATAGATAACGTTTCTCTGCTTGTTCATTACATCGTCGTATTCGAGCAAATGTTTACGAATACCAAAGTTGTTTTCTTCTACTTTTTTCTGCGCGCGCTCAATGCTTTTTGTAATCATGGAATGCTGGATCACTTCTCCTTCCTTATATCCCATACGATCCATAAGTCCAGCGATTCTTTCACTGCCAAACATGCGCATGAGGTCGTCTTCGAGCGAAACGAAGAAGTTCGAAGTACCGGGATCTCCCTGACGACCGGCACGACCTCGAAGCTGACGATCTACTCTTCTGCTTTCGTGTCTCTCTGTTCCTAAAATGGCAAGTCCTCCTGCTTCTTTTACTCCAGGTCCGAGTTTGATATCGGTACCTCTACCTGCCATGTTGGTAGCTATCGTAACTGCACCTGCCAAACCAGCTTCTGCAACTACTTGTGCTTCTTTCAAATGTTGTTTTGCATTCAATACATTGTGAGGAATGCCTTTCTGACGCAACATCCTACTCAATAACTCACTCACTTCTACCGATGTTGTACCAACCAAGCAAGGTCTACCGGCTTCACGAAGCAATTCAATCTCATCGATTACGGCCTTATATTTTTCCCTTTTTGTTTTGTAAACTTTATCTTGATCGTCTATTCTTTTCGCCTTTACGTTTGTAGGGATGGTAACTACATCCAATTTATAGATGCTCCAAAGTTCTGCGGCTTCTGTTTCGGCAGTACCTGTCATACCCGCCAACTTATGATACATCCTAAAATAGTTCTGAAGGGTAATGGTGGCATAGGTTTGAGATGAAGCTTCAATCTTTACATTCTCCTTCGCTTCCAAAGCCTGATGAAGTCCGTCGGAGTATCTTCTGCCTTCCATGATACGACCGGTTTGTTCATCTACTATTTTCACAGCACCTTCCATTACAACATACTCAATGTCTTTTTCAAACAAAGTGTATGCTTTCAAAAGTTGTTGAATCGTATGTATGCGTTCAGACTTTTGGGCATATTCTGCTATCAACATCTCTTTTTCTGCCAATTTTTGTTCCTCTGGTTTAGCAGATTGATCAATGGCGCCAAGCTTGGTCGAAATATCCGGCAAAACGAAAAAATCAGGATCTTCTCCACCTCTTGTGATTAGGTTTAATCCTTGTTCAGTAAGATCTACCTGATTGTTTTTCTCATCAATTACAAAGAATAATTCCTTATCTACTTTAGGCATTTCTTTTTGTTGATCTGCCAAATAATAGTTTTCACTTTTCTGAAGCTTAACCCTCATTCCTGGTTCACTCAGATACTTAATCAAAGCGCCATTTTTGGGTAATCCACGATGAGCTCTCATCAAAGCGAGACCACCATCTTTGGGATCGTCGTTGCCCTCAGCAATTTTTTTCTTTGCTTCAGTAAGAAATTGGTTGATGGCTTTTTTCTGTGCTTCAACCAGTTTTTCTATGCGTGGTTTAAGATCAAAAAACTGTTGGGTATTGTCACTTCTTCCGATGGGACCACTGATGATAAGGGGCGTTCTGGCATCATCAATCAAAACACTATCCACCTCATCCACCATGGCAAAATGATGCTTGCGTTGTACCATTTCATCTGGACTATGCACCATATTGTCACGCAGGTAATCGAATCCGAATTCGTTATTGGTTCCGTAAGTAAGATCGGCGCGATATGCGTTTCTTCTGGCTTCGGAGTTGGGTTCGTGCTTATCAATACAATCAACGGTTAGTCCGAGCCATTCAAAGATTGGACCATTCCATTCGCTATCTCTTTTTGCCAAATAATCGTTCACGGTTACAATGTGTACACCCTCTCCAGCTAGAGCGTTCAAGTATGCAGGCAAAGTACTCACCAAGGTTTTACCTTCTCCCGTTGCCATTTCAGAAATTTTTCCGGAATGCAATACGGCACCACCAATTAGCTGTACATCATAATGAACCATGTTCCACAGAACTGTGCTTCCTGCCGCAGTCCATGAATTATTGAATATGCTTTGGTTTCCTTCGATGTTAACATATCCTTTTTTTACTGCAAGATTCTTGTCGAGCTCAGTTGCAGTAGATGCGAGGGTTTCGGAGGTAGAAAATCGCCTGGCCGTTTCTTTAATTACCGCAAATGCCTCTGGCTGTATCTGCTCGAGAATAACCTCAATTTGTTGGTCCTTGGTCTTTTTCAACTCATCCACTTGTCTGTAAATGAGATCTCTAGAAGCAATATCATCCTGAGGAAGCGATTCGGCTTCCATGTTTTTTTGATTGATTTGCTGGTTAATATCCGCTAAATGATTTTGTATACGAGATTTGAACTCCGTTGTTTTTGCTCGGAGTTCATCATTTGTAAGCAGTTGATATTGAGTAAAAAAAGCATTTACTTTTTGTACAATGGGTTGAACTTTTTTGACGTCTTTTTCACTCTTGCTTCCGCCAAATAGTTTTGAAATGATGTTAAGCATAAATAATCTCTCTTCTTGTTCTTGTGTAAACTATGAAAAAAAGCTGATTCGACTTTTAAAAAGGTCGAAATAAGCGACGGCAAAGGTAAAGCAAGTTTGGGGGAATAGTTCAAAGCTGAATGACCTTAGTGTTAAAAAGAGTTGAAAACTCAAATTCTGCTTCTGTCGATCAAACTGAGGGTTTAAGAGATCCTAAAACATCAAATAAATGCTTGAAATGATAAAAAAAGGGCCTTTTGACAAGTGATTTTAGGGCAATTGTACTACATTTGCGCTCTAAAAAAGGACAATTGCCATTCAATTTTCCTTCAGTTTTCAACCCGCAAATAAAGAACACACATGAGTGGTGCATTAAAAGAAGTAAGAAACAGGATAAAAAGCGTTCAAAGTACACAGCAGATTACCAAAGCCATGAAAATGGTGAGTGCTGCCAAACTTCGTCGTGCACAAGATGCGATAACTCAAATGCGTCCATACGCTCAAAAATTACAAGAGCTTTTAAGCAACATTGTAAGCAACAGCGATGGCGACATGTCGTTAAACCTGGCTTCTGAAAGACCTGTAGAAAATGTATTGATGATTTTAGTGACCAGCGATCGTGGATTGTGTGGCGGTTACAACAGCAATTTGATTAAACTTACCAAGCAAACCATACAGCAGAAATATGCAGCTCAGCATGCAAAAGGAAATGTTAGGGTATTGCCTATTGGTAAAAAAGGATATGAGTTTTTTACCAAAAACGGGTTCAACGTTGTAGCTGATTATTGGGATATTTTCACTGGATTGAGTTTCGAGAAGGTACAATCTGCCGCTCAATACGCCATGAAGGCATTCGAAGCTCGTGAAGTGGATGCGGTTGAAATCATTTACAGTGAATTCAAAAATGCTGCATCTCAGGTTTACGTTGCAGAAACTTTTTTACCCGTACAGAAAGTAGAAAACAAGGATTCAGGTAAAAAAGCAGATTTTATTTTTGAACCAGGAAAAGAAGTTTTGATTGCAGAACTTATGCCTAAAATCCTGAACACACAGCTTTTCAAAGCGGTGCTGGATGGTCATGCAAGTGAACACGGCGCAAGAATGACGGCTATGGATAAAGCGAGTGACAATGCGAATGAATTGTTGAAATCACTAAAAATTAGCTACAACCGAGCACGACAAGCAGCCATCACCACAGAACTTACAGAAATTGTAAGTGGTGCAGCAGCATTGCAAGGTTAAAAAACAAGTTTATGGTTTGTGGTTTGTGGTTAATAGTTGAGTGCCAGAAATTTTAATATTAAACAACAAACAAAAAACACCAAACCCCAAACATATCATCATGGAAATTTCCGAAATCATACCTCATATTGAAGCGCTGATTTTTGCCAGCGACAGAGGACTGCGTTCCGATGAAATCACCGATTTAATCAACAACGCACTTGGTTTCATAGAAGACCGTGCCACATTGGAACAAGTAGAGTCTGCCATCAACGGAATACAGGAAAAATACCAAACTGATTTTTACTCATTCGAACTCAGACAAATCGGAGGCGGTTGGCAATTTCTTACCAAACCCTCTTTCCATAAAACCATTGCCCTCTTAAACGGAGATAAGTTCCTAAAAAGACTTTCCGCTGCGGCGCTAGAAACTCTCGCCATCATTGCTTACAAGCAACCCATTACCAAATCCGAGATAGAATCAATACGTGGCGTAAACTGCGACTACGCCGTTCAAAAACTTTTGGAGAAAGAACTCATTGTCATTTCTGGAAGAAATGAAGACGCTGTAGGAAAACCACTTATTTACAGCACTTCAAAATCATTCATGGACTATTTCGGCATAAACAGCACCGAAGATCTGCCCAAAATTAGCGAAGTGTTGATGGAAGAACTGGTTAAAGCCACACAGGTTTCCGATGCTTTCAATACTGAATCTACTCCTGAACTAACACCATCAGAAGAAATCGATTCCCCAGAGTCTGAAGAACGAAAACAAGACGAGGAAGAAACATCCTCTTCAGCAGAATAGAATAATCAATCATTTTTAATACCCAAAACTTCTTCATTTTTATGGAGCTATCCCCTTCTGTATTACAAAAAATCGCTCAAGATCACGACACTCCTGTTTATGTTTATCATGCAGAACGAATTTCTGATCAATATCAGAAACTGAGCCAAGCCTTTTCAAATTGCAATTCGAGGTTTTTTTACGCTTGTAAATCATTGACAAACATCAATATTTTAAAACACATTCATAGTCTTGGAGCCAGTTTGGATTGCGTAAGCATCAATGAAGTGAAGCTTGGACTAATGGCTGGATTTTCAGCCAACAACATCCTTTTTACACCAAACTGTGTGGATTTCGAAGAGATATTGGAAGCTAAGAATCTAGGTGTTAATCTCAACATAGATAACATTTCCATGTTGGAAAGATTTGGAAACACATTTGGAGACAGCTATCCCATTTGCATTAGAGTCAATCCCCACATCATGGCGGGTGGAAATGTAAAAATTTCTACCGGACATATCGACAGCAAGTTTGGCATTTCCGTGCATCAGCTCAGACACATTGAGCGCATCGTAAAAACGACAAATCTCCACATTGAAGGTATTCACATGCATACCGGGAGTGAAATCAAAGACATTGAAGTTTTTTTAATGGGACTAGAGGTGATGTTTGATGTAGCCAATCATTTTCCAAAAGTGAGATATATCGATATGGGCAGTGGATTCAAAGTTGCCTATCAACCAAACGACAAAGAAACAGATGTTGATATGCTCGGAAAAAAAGTTTCAGAAGCGTTTGAAGCGTACGAAAAAGAAACCGGCAGAAAGCTGGAAGTTTGGTTTGAACCCGGTAAATATCTGGTTAGTCAATCCGGATATTTCATTGTTAAAGCAAATGTGATTAAGCAAACACCTGCCACTGTTTTTGTTGGTGTCAA
Source organism: Bacteroidota bacterium (assembly GCA_039805285.1). Taxonomy (GTDB): domain Bacteria; phylum Bacteroidota; class Bacteroidia; order Chitinophagales; family Chitinophagaceae; genus Ferruginibacter. Next base: position 4,508 of record JBDLUO010000134.1, on the reverse strand, counting down.
CAGTGGATTCAATCATCTGATTCGACCTATGATGTATGACGCTTATCATCATATCGAAAACGTATCTAATCCTGATGGAACGCAACGCATTTATACCGTAGTTGGAAACATCTGCGAAACGGACACTTTTGCCTGGGATAGAACCCTCCCCGAAGTAAGAGAAGGCGATCTTTTGGTGATGAAAAATGCAGGCGCTTATGGATTTGAAATGTCTTCCAATTTTAATTCGAGATTAAAACCTGCAGAAGTAATGTTCAAAAACAATGAAACTGTTTTGATTCGCAGAAGAGACAATTTTGAAGATTTGTTGAAGAACCAAATCTATTGATGGTATAAATTGAAAATGCTGGAATAAACGAAATGACATTGTTTTTTTCACTATTTTCATAATCATAAGCAGTTTTTTCTGCAACTTTTCCTGCAAAAGAAATCCAAAGCAGGGGCGATAACCGAAAAGCCAAACGAGTAGGATATCAAGTTTTTATGGACGCACAGAAAGTGGACCTTTACATCATGACCAATGCAAAGTATTATGAGAGTCATCACATCGCACAAATCAGAGAAAGACTTTTAAGTTTAGACGATTCTAAATGGGTTATGATTCAATCTGTTCCAATGAAAGACCCTCAAACCAGCCTGATTTTATCTATTTTTCTTGGCGCCAATGGAATTGATCGTTTTTACATCGGAGATACAGGAATGGGTATTGGAAAACTTCTTACCTGTGGTGGACTAGGCATCTGGACCATCATTGATTGGTTTCAGATTCAATCCGCTACTAGACAAAAGAATTTTGAAAAACTTCAGCAATTTCTTTATTGATTGAACTTTGGGAAGGAAAAAGATATATCGTGTTTTAACAATTGCCGCTTTGGCGGGATATGCCTGGCTCGGTTATCATCTTTTTTTTTCAACCAACAAATCGGAATCTGTAACAGTTTGTCCGATAAAATGGGCAACCGGAATTCCTTGTCCCTCTTGTGGTTCAACACGATCTGTCTTGTCCATTTTACATGGAGAATTTTGGAATGCCTTGTTGCTAAATCCATTGGGTTATGTTGTACTGTCAATCATGCTCCTCATACCCATAGGTTTAGCGTTTGATTTTTTTTCTGGTCGAAATGGGTTGATTGATGCTTATAAAAAAACAGAAGAATCAATCCGAAGAAAACCAATAGCACTCTTACTTATCACAATAATCATTGTGAATTGGATCTGGAACATCTTCAAATACACATGAATCGCATGAACACATTCTCATACAATCCGCAAGAATATGAATTGGAAAAAGCATCTAACAGCTATCTAATGTCTTTGCTTGCTGTGGTTGTTGGATTGCCCTTACCTATTATCAATCTTATTGCAACAGTTTCATTTTACATCAGCAATAGGAAAAGCACTTATTTTGTCCGTTGGCATTGCACACAAGCACTACTTTCCCAACTTAGTTTGTTTTTGATGAACAGCTTCGGTTTTTGGTGGACCATCTCTATAATATTTGGTTCACGAAACATACAGAACAACTACATCGCATACATCTTTACCCTTTTACTGGTTAATATTTTTGAATTTGGTGGTACTGTCTATTCTGCTATCGAAACCCGTAAGGGAAAACATGTAGAGTGGTTTTTCTATGGTCCATTGACACATTTAATCTGCAAGCCATGAAAAAAGTACTGCTTCAATTTCTTACACTATCAACTATTTTCTGCTTCCTCTTTTTTGGACTGAACAGTATCAATTGGATGAGCCTTTTTCAGATCAACAAGTTGTCGGAAAAAACCGAAAAAAAGCTGGGTGAAATCTGTTGGGATATGTTCAAAGATGAGCATGCTGAAATTAAGGACTCAACTGCATTGGCTTGTATCGACTCATTGTTGAATGCGATTTGCATCCCGAACAATATCGACAAGAAAAAAATAAAAGTTCATCTGCTTGAAAGTGAAGAAGTGAATGCGTTTGCACTACCCGGAAATCACCTTGTCATCTACAGCAATTTGATCAAAGAATCGGGAAGTCCAGAAGCTTTGTGCGGTGTAATAGGACACGAATTGGCGCATCTGGAGCAATCGCATGTCACAAAAAAATTGATAAAAGAAATCGGCATTGCCACATTAACTACCATAGCTGGTGGAGAAAACACCGGTGCGATCAAAGAGGTCGTTAAAACATTGACTTCAACCGCGTATGACCGATCATTGGAAAAAGAAGCCGATGTGAAGTCAGTGGATTACCTCACAGCAGCAAAAATAAATCCCATTCCCTTTGCTGATTTTATGGCAAAAACAGATACGCGAAAAACATCTACTGAATTGGAAAATTGGTTCAGCACACATCCCGATTCCAAAGAAAGAGCGGAATACATCAAAGCTTACACGAAGAAAAAAGGAGTTATAAAAAACATCAAGGTTTTATCAGATGAATCTTGGGAAAAACTGAATCATTATTGATTTCATTGACAATAAAAAAACGGGAAAATCTTTTCCCGTTTTTTTTATTAAGTGGCTTGCAAATTACTGAATGATTATTCGTTTGCTCTCACTTTCATTAGCACTTTCAAATCTTACCCAATATACTCCAGGGCGAATTCGTTGTGACAGATTTATGCGCTGATCGTATTGTCCAAAATTCGATTTTGACATTTCTGTAAATACCACATTACCCAACTGATCAATGATGGTAATCTTCATATCAGCTAGCCCCGTATTGTTATTACTAATTTTCAATCTGAAGTTCCCATCGCTTGGATTGGGACTGATTTCCATTTTACCAGACTGTTGTTTTGTGTAAATTGGATTTCCAGAACTAAAGCATGATTTAGCGAGATTCGACAATTTTTGAGCTTTAAATGAGCCATTACCGCAAGCAGACGTAAATCTCAATTTAATGCTGTCTCCAACAGAAGCGGCTGCATTGGAAGAGTAGGAAACTGTGATGATTCTTGAGTTAACATCTCCTGAATCAATTGTTCCTGTAGAACCTACAGTACCGAAAGGAGTAGTCCACAAGTAACCAGAAGCAGCACCTGTAGTTGTAGTTGCAATTGGCAATGTAGCTGGAGCGATGTAACGGTAAGTTCTTGCACCACAAACATCAGATTTAATTTGGATGGCGATGGATGAAGGTGCGGCTGGTGCAGATAATTTAAGATTAGACAATTTTGACGATTTTCTCAAGCTGTTTCCACAACCGGACGTGTATAAAACACGAACACTGTCTCCTGCTAATGCTGCATCATTGGCCGTAAAAGTTACAGTCAGTTTCTGCGATGTCAATGATCCCGAATCGATAGACATTGTGGAAGACAATGCACCAATGAATGACCAAACATATCCTGTTGCAGCACCTGATGTTGTTGTGGCTAAAGGAAGATTTGGAGCTATGTACCTGTATTTTCTGGCACCGCAAAGATTGGTCTGAATGGGTTGAATGGTAATTGAAGCAGGGGCAGCTGGAGACTTCAAAGCAGTATTAGATAGTTTTAACGATCTTGTTTTACCCAAACCACAACCTGAAGAATAATTCAACTTGATACTGTCACCTGAGGCAGAAGCAGCATTGGTTGAGAACGTGACCACTATTTTTTGTGAATTGAGATCCCCAGAATCAATGCTTGCAAATTCTGCAAGTGAGCCAATAAGTTCCCAATTCCAACCAGTAGCGGCGGCGGTTGTAGTGGATGCTAAAGGTAAATTTGGAGCATTATATCGGTACTTACGAGCATTACAAACATTTTGTGCAATTGCCTGAATAACGATTGATGTTGGTGCAGCAGGAACGGACAACAATGTGTTTGTAAGTCTAATCGATCTTATGTTAGTCAGTCCGCAATTCGAATTGTACTGAACCCTTACACTATCGCCAGCAGCAGCAGCGACATTGCTTGAAAAAGACAAAATTAATCTTTGGCTGTTCACATTTCCGGAATCAATCGTTGCTCCGGTGAGCGCCAAACCTGTAAATGACCATACATATCCCGTTGTGCCAGATGGCAGAGCAGGTGCCGAATATCTGTACTTCCTCGCACCACAAACATTGGTCACCAGCGGAGTTATAGTAATGCTTGCCGGAGCCGCAGGAGTTTGTCCACTTACTGAAATACGAACGGTATCAACACACGATACCCCATTTGCACTTACGGTAAGGGAATAGGTAGTGGTTACAGTCGGACTTACCAATTGTGTTATTCCGTTTCCACCATTGGACCATGCGTAACTTGTATTGCTCAATAAATTTTGTGCTGCGACAAGTAAGAGGCTTTTTCCAACGCAAATCGCGGTGTCATTATTGTTGATATTTGCTCGAATCAGTGTGAGATAGAAACTGTCTTTTACAGGACAGGTCTGCTGATTTACTGTGCAGGAATACCAACCTGAAGTTGTTGGCGTTATGGATGGATTTAGAGAACCATTGCTCCAGTTGTAAGATGAAAATCCTGAACCCGCATTGATCGTAGTAGAATTTCCACACGCACCGATACTGTCGGGGAATGGATTGAAAGACACAAT
>JBDLUO010000133.1:0-4792 GCA_039805285.1 Bacteroidota bacterium | reverse complement strand
AATCAGACACGACAACCCCAGAATTTAAAAATCTGGACGAAATCGTAGTCACCTCAAATAAAAGAGAAGTTCTCCAAAATAGAGTTGCAGTTCCTGTTCAAATTATCAAAGGCAAAACAATACAACAAGCTGGTTCGCTCCGACTGAAAGATATTCTTCAAGAACAAGCCGGACTATACCTCACAAACGGATTTGGTACAGGTGTTCAAATGCAAGGACTCAATCCAGATTACACCTTGATCTTACTCAATGGCGAGCCATTGATCGGAAGAACCGCGGGAGTATTGGATCTCAATCGAATTGGACTAAGCAACATCAAAAGAATTGAAATCGTAAAAGGGCCTGCCTCCAGTATGTACGGCTCAGAAGCGATGGCTGGGGTAATCAACATCATCACAGAAAAACCCATCGGAAAAACGGCTCAGATTACGGCCAGATATGGATTTGGAAATCCGAACACCGGCTGGTCTTTACCCATTGGCGTCAATAGCTTTAAACAATCGGATATTAATTTTTCGGGAAACACCAGCATAGGAAAGACAGGAATAAGATATAATTTGAATGGATTTTATAATGACGCAATCAGCTTTCGTCCTTATTCAACAGACCGTATTCCACAACCTATAGAGCGACTTTCTAACCAAATCACAATCGAACATTCATTCTCATCAAAAACTTCATTTTCACTTTTGATTCGAGATGCATGGGACCATTACAAGCAGCAGTTTTCTGTAAACAACAATGGAAATGTGAGCACGTCTACTGGAAAAGAAGTGAATCATGACGTAAACATAAATCCGGTTATTAAACATATTTTCAATTCAAAAATCACCTCTACCCTGCGTTTGTACGCCAGTCACTTTAGGGGATATCAAAAATTGAATTTCTCAGACAAACCAGACAGCTCCTACACAGACGATTTTAAACAGCAATTTTACCGCGCAGAAAACCAAACCGATTTTGCGCTAAAGAATCACCACATAACTGCTGGAGCAGGCTTTATTTCTGATAGAGCCGCATCTACACGCTACGATAACATCAGCAACCAGAAATCAAATCGAATTGGATACGTATTTTCTCAACATGAATGGGAAATAAAGAAAAGATGGGTGCTGACTTCCGGATTTAGATACGACCACCACGAATTGTTTACTGCTGCGTTTAGTCCCAAATTTTCTGCAAAACTCAATCTCAATAAAAAAGCTTCTTTTCACTTTTCTGTAGGCCGCGGTTTTAAAGCCCCAGATTTTAGACAGCTTTACTTGAACTTCACCAATAATGCAGCTGGAGGATATACTGTTTTAGGATCTGTTGATGCAGTTCGTGTAATTAAACAACTCGAAAGCGCAGGTCAAATACTGGAAATAAAAGACGACTTTGGCCGTCTTGCCAACCTAAAACCAGAATATTCTACGGGCATTAACCTAGGAGGTTTGTTGAATCCATCAACCAAGATAAAAATTGATTTCAACCTGTTTAGAAATGATGTAAGTGGATTGATTGATGCAAGACAAGTAGCTACCAAAATAAATGGCGGACAGATTTTTAGCTACATCAACATCAACAAAGCATTTACAGAGGGCGGAGAGATAAACGCTGTTTTTCATGTCACTCCAACCCTTCAAATCAGTACGGGTTATCAATATCTGAATACAGGCGATAAAGAAGAGGTTTCAAAAATAAAAAAAGGCCTTGTTTACACGAGAAACAATGACGGCACAAGCAGACCCTTGAAAATGTCTGAATACCGTGGGCTGGCCGGAAGAAGCAGTCATATGGCCAATCTGAAAGGAAATTGGGAAAATAAAAAAGGCAGTTTTGCCAACATAAGATTGCTCTACAGATCGGGCTGGTACATTACAGATACCGATGGCAATGGAGTTTATAACAATGGCGACGAAAAAGCAAAAGGAAACATCATCATAAATTGTGCCGCCGGAAAAAAGATCGGAAAAAAGACCCTGCTAACAGTGGGTATAGACAACCTCGGCAACTACCAAGATGTCAGCTTCCTTCCCAATTTGCAAGGCAGAATGATTTACACTTCAATCAATTACACCATCAAATAGAAAAAAAATGAAAACAAGAAATCTCGCAATCATTGGCATTTTTGCAACTCTAGCTTTTCAGGCTTGCAAAAAAGAAGAAACAAACAACCCAACTTCAGACTCAGGCGCTTTCGGAGTAAGTGTTAGTGGTAAAGTGGTAACCGTAAAAAACATGTATGCCGATACCATTTTGGGCATTGGAGCCATGGGGCCATACGGTGCAGGAAAGTTTACTTTCTTCAACTTATCAACCAACAGCATTGTGCCTAATACCGATTCTGCAACTACAAACTGGGATCTTGCGTTTGGCGGAACTACAATCAGAGTAAACAATGTAACAAGCGGACCAGGAAATGGAGGCGCTTTTGTTTATAATGGAACCTTTGACGCACTTAATGCGGTACCTGCAGATTCCACATTCCGAGTAGATAATGCACCCGCTTCATATGCCATCACCAAAGGATCTGGAAAAGGATGGTATAATTATGATGGTCCAAATAATTTGGTAACCGCAATTCCTGGAAGAGTTTTGGTAATTAAAACAGCTGCTGGAAAATATGCTAAAGTAGAAATCTTGAATTACTACAAAGGTGGACTTACGCCTTCTTCTACTGCATCAGACAGCACTAAATCTTACGGTTCAAGATTTTACAAATTTCGTTATACCTATCAGGCCGACGGGAGCATGAACTTTTAATCTGATTCGAAAATTTATCAACAAACCGCCTAGATGGCGGTTTTTTTTATGTTTAAAGAAAAAGCGATAGCAATGCTTGTACCTATTTTTGTAACTTGCAAACGCAGATCAGCCGCTTTTCGTAAACAAAAGCGAAGCAATTTATTGATTATGCAAATTTAGATATGGCAAGAGACTCACGCAAACAAGAAGCATTAGAATACCACTCAAAAGGCAGACCCGGTAAAATCGAAGTCATTCCTTCCAAAGACGCTAAAACACAACGCGACCTTTCGTTGGCTTACTCACCCGGTGTTGCAGAACCTTGTAAGGTTATTGCAGAAAATGAAGATGAGGTATATAAATACACCGCCAAAGGTAATTTGGTGGGTGTTATTAGCAACGGAACAGCTGTACTTGGACTAGGCAATATTGGTCCAACTGCGAGCAAACCCGTCATGGAAGGAAAAGGGGTATTGTTCAAGATATTTGCAGACATCGATGTGTTCGATATTGAAATCAATGAAACCGATCCAGATAAATTCGTAGAAATTGTGAAAGCGCTAGAGCCCACATTTGGCGGAATAAATTTGGAAGACATTAAAGCTCCTGAGTGTTTCAAAATAGAGCAGGCTCTTAAAGCCCAGTGTAACATTCCGGTAATGCACGACGACCAGCATGGAACGGCAATTATTTCTGCGGCTGCCTTGCTGAACGCACTCGAAATACAAAAAAAGAAAATTGATAAAGTACATTTTGTAATTAATGGGGCAGGTGCTGCTGCTATGGCATGCATCAGACTCTATGAATCATTAGGTGCAAAACCCGGAAACTTCACCCTATTCGACAAAGATGGTGTATTGCATAAGGGCAGAAAAGATGTTGAAGATTTCAAACAGAAATTCTGTGTTGATGAGAAATTAAAAGACATCAATCTGGCTAAAGCATTGAAAGATGCCGACGTCTTCGTAGGTCTCAGCGTTGGAAATGTAGTCACCCAAGACATGATTCGCTCCATGGCCAAAAACCCAATCGTTTTTGCAATGGCGAATCCAGACCCGGAAATTACCTATGAATTGGCTACAAGCTGCAGAAAAGACTTGATTATGGCTACGGGCAGAAGCGACTATCCCAATCAGGTAAATAATGTACTCGGATTCCCATACATATTTCGTGGCGCACTAGACGTAAGAGCTAAACAGATCAATGAGGCCATGAAACTCGCAGCGGTGAAAGCCCTTGCAGAAATGGCAAAAACGCCTGTGCCAGACATTGTAAACTTGGCATACAACGAAAAGACAATCGCATTTGGTCCAACTTACATCATTCCTAAACCATTCGATCCGCGTTTGCTGGCAACGGTTGCTCCCGCTGTAGCGAAGGCGGCTATGGAAAGTGGTGTGGCCAGGATACAAATAACCGACTTCGATGCTTACGCCATAGAACTCAACAAAAGACTCGGACTCGACAATCAACTCAGTCGAATTCTAAGTAACAAAGCGAAAAGCAATCCCAAGAGAATCGTTTTTGCGGATGCCGAAAATGCGAAAATTTTAAAAGCTGCCCAAATGGTGGTTGAAGAAGGTATCGGATATCCCATTTTATTAGGCAACGAAAAAAAGATCAGAGAGATAGCAGAAGCGAATTCGATAGACTTGGAGGATATGCCCATCATCAATCCACAAGATGATGAACATGAAGAAATCAGAAAAGAATTTGGAGAGGTATTTTTTCAAAAAAGAAGCAGAAAAGGAGTCAACCACTACGAAGCAATAAAAGCCATGCGCGATAGAAACCATTTCGGTTGCATGATGCTTGAAACGGGAGAGGTTGATTGTTTTATCAGTGGATTATCTAAAAATTATCCAGAAACGATAAGACCTGCGCTACAAATTGTTGGTACAGATAACGGCGTAAAGAAAATCGCGGGCATGTATCTTTTATTCACGAAAAGAGGTCCTATCTTCCTAGCCGACACCACCGTAAACTTCACGCCAACCGCAGAAGAGTTGGCAGAAATTACCATATTGGTGGCCAAAGAAGTTCGACAATTCAATATTACGCCCAG
>JBDLUO010000132.1:0-2518 GCA_039805285.1 Bacteroidota bacterium | reverse complement strand
GGGCGCAATATTGGTGGCTGTTCTATACCCTCTGTGGTGCAACGAAGCCCCAGATGAATCTAAGGAAACTGTTACCGTATCGCGGTCGATGTGCACGTGAATTTGCAAATCGGGAAAATCTTTATCAATGCTAGGGCGTTTGCCGTCAATCGCTCTAAATTGGTCCACTATGGCGTCTTTTGTTTTCAAAGCTACAAACTGACTGTGGTTGAAATTTTCTGAATGCAAGGTGGTTTCTACCAAAAACGTAAGATGCGGCGTTAAATAATCGCTCCAATCAATCGCCATAATACCATCATATAAGGTTTTCTCGTTATGAGCTCGAAACGTTTTGATGGGTTTTAAGATTTTTAACGCGGTACGCAGCGCCAAATTGGCTTTGTACATAAATCCTTTATCGCCTTTAAAATGGACCACACGGGTTCCAATTTCTACTTGTTGGGCGCCTAAAAGTTGTAATTCTTTGGCTACTAGTTCTTCAAAACCAAAAAAAGTTTTGGCCGTCATTTTATAATTTTCCATGCTTCAATTTCAAATTCGGTTGTAAAATTCAATTACAATCGCAATAATTAGGGTAATCTTGTGCAAAAATACATTAAATTTGCTACTTGAAAGAAATGAAAACCGAATTAATGTCTGATCATCCATCTGTTCCCGATTCAACAAACCCAACCGCTACAACAAATTGGTTTGCTTCTTGGTTTGATACACCCTACTACCATATATTATACAAAGAACGAAACGACGACGAAGCGCAGTTGTTGATGGACAATTTGACCCAGTATTTAAATCTTCCAGAAGAAGCAAAAATATTAGATTTGGCCTGCGGAAAAGGGCGTCATGCGATCTATTTGAATTCTTTGGAGTATGACGTTACAGGTGCCGATTTGTCGGAAAACAGCATTGCCGAAGCGTCTAAGTTTGCCAATGAAAAACTGCATTTTAAAGTGCACGACATGCGCGAACCTTTTGAGGAAAAATATGATGCTATTTTTAATTTATTCACTAGCTTTGGGTATTTTGAAGACGACGCCGACAATTACAAGACACTGAAAGCAATTCACAACAGTTTGACTGAAACCGGTTTTGCCGTATTGGATTTTATGAATGTTGATTATGTGTTGGCCAATTTAGTGCCCGAAGAAGTAAAAACAGTGGACGGCATCGATTTTCACCTCAAGCGGTATTTGAAAGACGGACACATTTATAAAGAAATTGACTTTGAAGATCAAGGCAAAAAGTATCATTTTACCGAAAAGGTTCAAGCCCTTCGCTTGGAAGATTTTGAAAAAATGATGGACAAAGCAGGTATTTTTTTATTGGACCTCTTTGGCGATTACAAATTGCGTAAATATTACAAAACGCAATCCGAACGTTTAATTATGATTTTTAAATAATGCAGTATATTATCACCTTTTCTGCGGTTATTCTAGGGTTTTTAATGGCTTTATTCTTGAAACCCCAAAAGAAAAACAACATCAAACTCTTACTCGCTTTTAGCGGCGCTTTTTTACTTTCGCTTACGGTATTGCACTTGCTACCCGAATTGTTTAGCGAAACACATGCACATGCAGGCGAAGCACCACACGCAACACTTCCAGTGGGAGTATTCATCATGTTGGGCATCCTGTTTCAGATTGCCTTAGAATTCTTTTCAAAAGGCGCTGAACACGGTCATGTACACGTGCACACCGACGCCCACAACGAATTGCATCACATTCCGTGGTTGTTGTTTTTTAGTTTGTGCCTTCACGCTTTATTGGAAGGTTTTCCGATACATGAAAATCAAAATTTAGCCTACGGCATTGCCATACACCATTTTCCAATTGCTATTATTTTGACCTTATTTTTTGTGAATGCCAAAATGAACAAATGGCTAATTTTTGCCTTTATGTTTTCCTTTGCACTCATGACCCCACTAGGCACATTATTAGCAGATCAAATGGTATTTGCCCAACACTATGCTAAAGAAATTTCAGCGGTTGTTGTAGGGATTTTATTTCACATTTCATCAACGATTATATTTGAAAGTAACGAGGGACATAAATTCAATTTGGCCAAAATTACCATGATCGTATTTGGTTTTGCCTTAGCCTATTTGATAGAAATGGGACATTCACATTAATTTTTGACTAATTTTCAATTCCAGTAAAACTACAGCCATGAACTTTACCAAAACTACGGAACAGTCCTCAAAATACGAACATTTGGAAAAAATGTCGGTTAGCGAACTATTAACCAATATCAATCAAGAAGACAAATCAGTACCCTTGGCCATCGAAAAAGCCTTACCGCAAATCGAACGATTAGTGATTGAAGTGGTAGCAAAAATGAAACAAGGCGGTCGTTTGTTTTATATTGGCGCCGGTACTTCAGGACGCTTGGGTATCGTAGACGCTTCTGAATGTCCGCCAACATTTGGTGTTCCTTTTGATTTGGTGATTGGCATCATAGCGGGTGGTGACATGGCAATTCGCAAAGCAGTAGAATTTGCTGAAGACGATCGCGAACAAGCCTG
>JBDLUO010000131.1:0-3018 GCA_039805285.1 Bacteroidota bacterium | reverse complement strand
TTTGGCTGAACGCTGTTACAGGCACTGGCAAAACCAAAATCAATTTAATGATTGAGTTTACCGCTATTTTTCTTTATTTGGTTTACACCTACTATTTCATGAAATACAATTACATTTCACTAGCAGTTGCATGGAGTAACGAACTGGTATATTGGTCAATTATTCTGATTATGTCGGCTGGATTTATGATCTCGGGGAAATGGAAAAATCTTAAATCATGAATCTAGAATTATAAATCTCGAATCCTTAATCATCTATTTCTTCCACGTATTATTCATTCGTTCAACATCCGGAAAATATCCATTGGGATCTATATTAACCTGCAATAAAGAATCCGTTTCTTCTATCATAAATTGGAAATTTGATGTATTATTCCAAATTTCAACCGGAAGTTTGACAGACCCTTTTTTCCCTGATGTAGTTGTATAATCCAAAAATACAGGCATAGCCATGGTTAGATTGTTGGAAATGGTGATTTTGCTTCCTTTATTCGGTATAAACTCAACAGAATCTATACTTTGATCCAGAACTAAAGAATGTAAGAACCAACCTTTCCAAAACCAGTTCAGGTTTTCTCCTGAAACATTTTCCATGGTATTGAAAAAATCCCATGGAGAAGGATGTTTAAATGCCCATCTTTTGATATAGGTTTTGAAAGCATAATCAAATCGTTCTTCTCCCAATATGTGATTTCTCAGTATTTCTAAACCAAGTCCCGGCTTATAATACAAGCATGATCCAATATTTTCTTCTTTGATTGCATCTGGCGTATTGAATATCTCTTCTGATTCCGGATTAAAAAGAAACCACGACATTTCTGTTGCACTTGTGGGTGGAGCGCTGTATTCACCGTTATTAAAATCTTCATCTGCAAGGGAATTGATAAAAGTATTAAACCCCTCATCCATCCACCCATATCTACGCTCATTGCTGCCAACAATCATGGGAAACCAAGTATGACCAAATTCGTGATCAGTAACACCAAAAAGTCCTGCATTTGTAGATCCAGACGAGCAAAATACAATAGCTGGATACTCCATTCCTCCTACATTTGAAGCTATATTTACAGCAACCGGATAAGGATATTCGTACCACCTTTTACTGTAATTCTCGACAGATCCTTTTACATATGCTGTTGACCTTCCCCAAGCATTCTGTCCTTTACTTTCTCTTGGATAAAGGCTCATGGCCATTGATTTTTTACCTGACGGCAAATCAATTTTAGCCGCATCCCATATAAAAGCACCGGAAGCTGCCCATGCAAAATCACGTGCATTTTTTATGCTGAATTTCCATGTTTTACTTGCTTTTGACTTTTTACTTTTACTCAGATTTCCAATTTCATTTTCAGCAATGATCTCAATTGTTTTGTCGCTTGTTTTGGCTTTTTCGAATCGGTTACGCTGTTCGTTATTTAATACCTCCTGTGCATTCAATAACTCCCCTCCTGCAGCTACTGTCATGTATTCTGGTGCAGTAATGCTAACGTTATAATCTCCATATTCCAAGTAAAACTCAGAAGGCCCAAGGTAAGGATCTGTGTTCCAGCCCTTAAGGTCATCGTACACACACATTCTCGGATACCATTGTGCGATGGTAAAAATGGGTCCATTTTCTGTTTGTAAAATACCAAAACGATCTGCGCCATATTCCGGAATTTCAAAACTATAAGTAATCAAAAATTTAATTTTTCCATTGTTTGCAGCAATTGATTTAGGTAATCGAATCTGCATCCTGGTATCATACACATAATATGGCAACGCTGTAGGCTGTTCATTAGCGCCTGTTTCCACCAACTTTACTTCCGTTATTTTAAAGCCACCATTAAAAGACGATGTAGAACTTCCATATCTGCTTTTTCTATTAACCGGCATCCGTTTCTGTCCTCTACTGTCTTTCGTAAAAAGCTGCTGATCCAATTGTAGCCATAAAAAATCCAAATTACTCGGACTATTATTCAAATAGGTTATTTCACAAGTGGCCATTATGGTTTTAAGCTCATCATTGAGTGAAGCCCGAATATCATAGTGGGCATAGTTTTGCCAATAATCAGTTCCTGGTTCTCCAGACGCTGATCTTGTGTTGCCATAATTTACCTGAATCTTTTCGGGAGCGAATAAAAAATGAGGATCATAAGTACTTGAATTTTTCTGCGCTATTGTAGCTTTCGCAAGAAAAATAAAAACAAAAAGATAAATGGTATGTTTCATCCGATAAGTTTTATTGCCAATCTTTCACCAGCTCAGAAGCTTCTTTTTTTATAATGGGATCATCTTCGGTATAAGATGGCGACTGAATCACTTTTTTTAATTGTAGCATAGCCATCTCTTTTTTACCTTCTTTTTTATACGCCTTAGCAAGCTCTAGGTAATTCAATAAAAAGGATGGACTAATTTTCTTCGCTTTTTCGTAGGCATCAATGGCCAATTTAAAAGAAGAATTAGGCAAACCCCCGAAAAATAACTTCACTGCGGTAGATTCAATGAAATTGAGGTTGCTTACTTCAAAATGCCATTTACCAAGGATATGCCATGCTTTAAAGTTATACTGGTTAATTTTCAATGCTTTTTCTGCATGCTCTTTTATTTCTTTTACGTTTACTACTTTCTCTTTCCCTGATTTGGTTAGCGCGATTCTACCATAAGCAATTGCCATGGCAACATGCGATTGGTCGTTGTTCGGATATAGTTGTAGTAATTTTTTAGCGAAAAGAAGACTGCTGTTATAATACTTTTCTTTTGTTTTAGCATCTTTGATTCTATTTCCAATTCTGCTATAAAGTTCCGCTGTTTTATAAAGTGGTTCTATTTCTGAAGGTCGCTCTTTGTTTGCAGCGATGTATAATTGTAATGATGATTCTTCTTGATTTAGTGTTTCAAATTTGCGGGCTTCACTTAGTAAATGATCATACTGTTGAGCTTGCAGGTCAACAAAAACGGAAATGAATAGAATAAAAAGGATTGATGTCTTTTTCAGTTGAATCATGAATTAAGGTTCATGTAATTTTTTGTATATCCT
>JBDLUO010000130.1:0-3422 GCA_039805285.1 Bacteroidota bacterium | reverse complement strand
TTGTCGCCGTATTTTGCACCAAAACCGCCACTGTAGAATGAGATGTTTTTTACCAATTCCGGGTTGATAAAACTCAATCCCTCTTGCTGGCCCTGACTGACTAAATAGGGTCTGAAAACTTCATAATCGTTTATGTAAATCAGATTCTCATCAAAGTTTCCACCACGAACATTGTATCCACTGCTCAGCTCCGAGTTGCTGCCCACAATCGTTTTAATCAGTGCCTCAATTCCTCCTGTTGCAGAAGGAAGATTCATGGCATTCTTTGGGTCAATGGTTACTTTTCCCGTTTCTCGTTTTTCTTTATCATCGTAAATGATAACTTCTGTCAGGTATCTCTTATCAACCGCCAATTTTATAACAATAACGATGATGCTGTCTTCAAATTTTTGATTTCGTTTCCAACTGTAGGGTAAATAGGCGCCATCTAAATGAAAATACAAAACTGTTTTGTCTATGTTTTGTATTTTGAACGAATACCTGCCGTTTGAATCTGTTTGATGTATAGAATTAAAATTGTTGTTTGCAATCTTTACTCCTCGGATGGGTTTGTTGAGAGAATCAGTAACGAGTCCTGAAATGTTCACCATTTCAATTTGTGCATGAGACCGGCTTGCGAAAATCAAAAGCAGGATCGATATGATTATATTTCTCATTTCATTGTATTAAGGTCAAGCCTTTAGGAGTTGCTCAATGGCTAAAGTTGGATTTGAAGATCCAAACACGGTGTTTCCTGCAACAAGAACATCAGCGCCAGCTTCTTTGATAGAAGCTGCATTTGCAATGGTTACACCGCCGTCTATTTCTATGAGTACAGATAATCCAGCTTCGTCAATCATTTTTCTCAATGTTTTGATTTTTTGTAAAGTATGAGGAATAAATGATTGTCCGCCAAATCCGGGGTTAACGCTCATTAGACACACGAGGTCAATTTCGTGAAGGATGTCTTTAAGCGATTCTACGGGCGTATGAGGATTTAGAGCGACACCTGCCTTCATGCCCAGCGATTTTATTTGTTGAATGTTACGATGTAGATGGGTGCAAGCTTCGATGTGAACCGTTAGATTGGTAGCGCCCGCTTTTTTGAAAGCTTCAGCATATTTTTCTGGTTCTTCAATCATCAAATGAACATCAAGGCATTTTGTAGTTGCCTTACCTATGAAGTCAACAATCATAGGGCCATAACTTATGTTTGGTACAAATCTGCCATCCATTACGTCCAGATGAAACCATTCTGCAGCACTGGCGTTCAG
Source organism: Bacteroidota bacterium (assembly GCA_039805285.1). Lineage (GTDB taxonomy): Bacteria > Bacteroidota > Bacteroidia > Chitinophagales > Chitinophagaceae > Ferruginibacter. The sequence continues at coordinate 2,169 of JBDLUO010000130.1, read as the reverse complement.
CATTTCGCAATCTTGTTTCAAATGTAGAAAATTTGCTGATAATAAAGATGGAGCTATGATGTTCATGGTAAAATTTTTTTGCAAGATAATACAAAGGCAGCAACTCAATCAATTCAAAAAGTTCCTGTTATTTTTCATTTAGTCTTTTCAATGCATCTTCCGCTTCGGTATAGGTATTGTCATATAAAAAGGCTTTTTGGTAAGAGGCAATGGCTAGGTCTGTTTGATTTGTTTTTTCGTAGCAAACACCCATCCAATAATATCCCTCTGCAAACCTATTATTAAGCGTTATAGCTCTTTCAAGTACTTTTATGGCGTCCCTATATTTATTCAGTTCGATCAAACAAATTGCTTTTTCCCTGTAGGCCTCCATGAAACTGAATTCAATTTGTATGCAGCTGTCGAATGAAGAAATGGCACGTTTAAAATCACCCATAGACTCGTAAAATGTACCGCGAATAAAACAAGCTTCTTTTGTATATTTTGGTGGATCTTTTTTTTCAATTTCAAAAGCAATGTCAAAAGATCTGGGATCTTTTTTTCCGGCATATAAAGAACCTAAAGACAGCCAATCGCTAATCTGGGGTGAGAATGAGATGGCATTTTCAAATTGTTTTATGGCATTGGCTGTATCATTTATTTCGTAGTATAATATGCCAAGAATGTGATGATATATTTTATTCTTTTCATTAGAAGAAATCAATGAGTCTGTCATTTGTATTGCTTCGTTGTACCGATTATTCGTTCTATACCATTGTAGCAAATCTTCCACCAGCAAAACAGAATCTGGGAATTGTTGAATGCGCTTCTTTTGAGCCGTTTCATAATTTATATTTTCGCCGATTTGTTGCTTTTTCTCTTGTTCTGCGGTGTCTTTTTTCGGTTGACAACCAAACAAGAAAAAAGAAAGAGAGAACAGCGTTATGATCAAATGATTTCTTATCATGAACTTAGATTTCGGGTACATTGGGGACATGTCCATCAGCTTTGTAAAAATACAATCAAAAGAGGGAAATGTATGGTAAATAAATAAACGAATCAACGAGATAGAAGAGGAATGAGGGAATTATTTCAATTTTTCTATCAAGTCTTTTTCTTGAATGATGATGAGTTCATTGTCATCAAATTCCTTTTGTTTAAGAAAGCTAGCATACAGGGCGTCGGATTGAAAGTTTTCTCTTGGGAATCTCGTTTTACCTCGTTGAAATAGACCTGGAATTGAGTTTTTCTTCCATTCTCCGGTAGTTAATGAACTCCATTTTCCTTGAGGAGATGTAATGAAAAGGCGCAGTAAACGGTCTTTTTCAAAATCTAGATTCTCTCGTGAAGTGCTAAAAACCAAAGTTCCATTTTTCAACTGATTCGAGTAAAAGAATATGCTTGGATAGTCAAGCAATTTAACTAAAGTGCCAGATTCTCTATTCCAGCGATAGATGCCAGAATGTGTTTTTGATTCAGTGTCTGAGCCCCAATAAATATTTTCTTTGGTAAACAAAAGTTGTGTTGTAAAATACGATTCGCTAAATCCAATGGGATTTAAAGTAGAAAATTCATCGGTAGACCAGTATATGTAATTTCCGCCTTCGTCGCCAGTGGTGAGCCAAAGTTTTTTGGAGTAAGGATCCTCTTGAATAGCGTGAATATGTCTGATTTGATGCGCAGGAAATTGATGTTTGATTTTCCAGGTTTTACCATGATTGCTGCTTGAGTAAATGGAAACGGAAGTATCGGTTTCATTTTTAAAATATTCTCCTATAAAAAGAGTGCCAGATTCTGTTTGCAGCATGCCGTTGCTAAAAATCCCTTGATCGCCTATACCATAATGAAGGAGTTTTAAAGATTGGGTAAAACTTTTTGTTTCACTGTTATAGTACCACATATAGCCGGCTGAGAGAGCGGAAATATCCCCGTTTTTAGCTACAACAAATTCAATACATTCAGGTCTTTGGGTTAACCAACGAACAAAGCTGAAATTCCTAAGCCAATAGATTGAAAATCCAGTAGGTACATGCGCTTTTCTTCTAAAGCAATTCTCATTTTTTTTCTTGTAATAAATCAACATGCCTCTGGAGGCCCATGCTGTCCCTTCTTTATCTATACTCTGAATGGTAAGATCATTCGCTTTTTTACAAGCAATACCAAAAGCATTTCCATTTTTAAGTTCTATCA
>JBDLUO010000129.1:0-3987 GCA_039805285.1 Bacteroidota bacterium | reverse complement strand
CAGTTATATCAAAGCTGCACGCCCCGAACAAGCGATTCCGCTCTATGAAAAATTATCTCATCTCCTGGAAATTGAATTAAAAAAACCAATATATCGGGGCATCTTTGGTGCAGATATGAAGGTGAGTCTTGTGAATGACGGACCCTTAACCATCATCATGGATTCTAAGAATCGCGAGTAAGCTTTATATCGTCGCTTTTTTATGAAGCGTAACGTTCAATGAATAAGGATAAAATCAAATTAGGCATATGGATCAAATCACAATAAATGAAGCGCAACAAAAAGTGGATGAATGGATCAAATCCTTTGGTGTTCGGTATTTCAATGAATTGACCAATTTAGGAATCTTGATGGAAGAGGTGGGTGAATTGTCGAGAATTATGGTTCGTACTTACGGCGAACAATCTTTCAAATCAAGCGACAAAGAAAAAAGCGACCTCTCCGATGAAATGGCAGATGTACTCTGGGTATTGATTTGTCTGGCCAATCAAACAGGAGTGAATCTAACAGAAGCGTTTCAAAAAAACATGAATAAGAAAACAAATAGAGACAGTTCTCGTCATGTAAACAACGAAAAATTGAAATAAAAAACAGTGGAAAATCTCTTCCAACTTGGCGTGTATAAAACTTGAATTTTTGCACGTGTGTAGGGAATATCAACTATGGATAAAAATGATACAATGAAAAACGCAACAATTATTTTTTGTCACTTCGTGTTTTACTGCATCTCCTTTTCTTTACAGGCTCAGAGCAGTAAAAAATTAATCAGCGGTCCATGGGCTGGCAATGTTGAATTAAGAACGGCAAGTATTTGGTTGGAAGTATCAAAACAGGTAAAAAAAGTTCATCTCACTTATAAATCCAAAGGTTCCGAAAAATCGAATAAAGTGGCTTATCGAGGAAATCTTGAAAGTGATTTCAATCCAGTAAAAATCGATTTGGTTGGATTGGATTTTAACACAAATTACGAATACGATATCTGGGTTGATGATGAAAAAATAGAGCTCCCTTTTGCTACAAAATTTACAACCAAGGATCTATGGCAATTTCGGAAACCAGCTCCAGATTTCAGCTTTTTAGCAGGAAGTTGCAATTATACAAATGAAGTGATTTATGACAGGCCAGGAAAATCATATGGTGGAGATTCTTCCATTTATGAGACTATGGCTGCCACTCCTGCACAATTCAATCTTTGGCTCGGCGATAACTGGTATTACAGAGAAGTAGATTATAGCTCTGTTTGGGGATTGCAATACCGAGCTTCACACGATCGTTCAAAGTCTGCGCTGCAGTCTCTTATGGCATCCATGCCTCAGTATGCAATTTGGGATGACCATGACTTTGGTCCGAACGATGCAAACCAAAGTTTTATTTTTAAACAAGACAGTAGATCTATCTTCAATGATTATTTTTTGAATCCTACTTGCGGACAAGATCATAAAGGCATTTACACCCAGTTTTCGTATAGTGATGCAGATTTTTTTCTTACAGACAATCGCTATTTCAGATCACATGAAAATCTTGAAGATTCGATTGATGGTAAGCCCAATAATAAAAAAAGCTTTTTAGGAGAACAACAAATGGAATGGCTCAAAAATGCATTATTATCAAGCAAGGCAACTTTTAAATTCATTGTTTCCGGCAATCAGGTTTTGAATCAACTCAATCCTTTCGAAAGCATGCAACATTATTCTTTCGAGTACAATAGTCTCTTACAGTTTTTGAAAACACACAAAATCAATGGTGTAATTTTCTTGACAGGAGATCGTCATCATGGAGAAGTCATACGGTTAGATCGAGAAGGCAATTATCCATTGTACGATATCACCCTTTCCCCTTTAACCTCTGGCGTTGCCAAACCCCATGCTTCTGAATTGAACAATCCTCAACGCATCGAAAACACTTTGATTGAGGAACAACATTTCGGAAAAATAAGCATCAGTGGTCCGAAAAATGATAGAGCGTTAACTTTGGAGTTCATTGGAAAAAAAGGACAGATCATTTCTACTTGGAAAATCAATCAAAAAGAGATTACTAAACAATGATCCATTTAACATGAAGTGACAGCACTTCTTTACCTTGCAGATATTTTTTTCAATTATTACATTCGATATGGAGTCAAATTTTTTCGATTATCACAAGCAAAAAACAATTCAAGCCCTCAGGTATCATTTTATCAGCAGAAAAGAAATTAAAGTGATGATGATACTAGTGAATGTTTTTGCCCTGTTGACTGCGGCATTGTTTTTTTTTAAGAAAATATCTCCTTTGGCTTTCTTAACGAGTTCGCTTTTATGGTTTATGTTGATGTTGGTATTCTGGTTCATCCTACCGAGAATTGTGTATCGAAAATCCGCAATTTTTAAGGAGCGTTTCAAGTTTAAGATAGACGAGTCAGGATTCGCCTTACACAACGAGAAAGCGTCTAAAGCATGGGACTGGCAATCCTTTGCCTTTTGGATGGAGACGCCTCATTTCTTTCATTTGTATTTTAATGAAAGATCTTTTTTAATCATTCCCAAGGATGCGATAGAAGAAGACAGCACACACACAGTAAGGACATTTCTGAAAAACAACATCAAAACCAAAATATAAACCAAGATTAGATCAAGGTTTTTTCCATCACATGATGGGGAACATTTACTTCTGTGAATACGTCGCTGGTTATTTTGTATCCCAATTTCTCGTAGAAACCGATGGCAGAATCTCGTGCATGCATCATGATTTTATTGTAGCCCTTGTCTCTAGCCAGATTTTCGGCAAAGTTCATAATTGAAGCTCCAATTCCTTTTCCCTGTAAATTATCGAGAACCGCCATCTGCCTCAATCGAAGGGTATTTTCATCTGTTTTGCAAAGCATGCAACATCCCAACATCTCTTCTTCGTCGAAAGCGGCAATCAACAGGTGATCCTTCTCTTCTAACAGCTCTTCCTCATTAAAACCCAGTCCCAATGGCTTCCTTAAGATGTTGTTTCTAAGCGAAATCATTTGATTGTACTCTGATGTTCCGTAATCTATTTGTTTCAATCCCATAATTTTCAAAACTTTACGTTTTTAAATATACGAACTTTTCTTTCCTGGTGTCGTTCGGTTTATATTTTGGGGATAATCACCAAAGAAAAACTCAGATTAATAAGATTTCTTTGTATTTCATGCAAAACAATTACTTTTGCTTTCGTATTAACTAAATCTTACCATCATGTCAGAAATTGCAACAAGAGTAAAAAAGATTATTGTTGACAAATTAGGAGTAGAAGAAACTGAAGTTACTCCAGAAGCTTCTTTTACCAATGATCTCGGCGCAGACAGCCTTGACACCGTAGAATTAATCATGGAATTCGAAAAAGAATTCAACATTTCAATTCCAGATGAGCAAGCTGAAACCATCACAACCGTTGGTCAAGCAGTATCTTATCTAGAAGAGAACGCAAAGTAATTTTTCTTAACCATTACAGGCTTACATCATGGAACTCAAAAGGGTTGTCGTTACCGGTTTAGGTGCGTTGACTCCTCTCGGAAGAAATGTTGCCGATTATTGGCATAATCTTGAACAGGGGGTTAGCGGCTGTGATTTTATCCAGCAGTTCGACGTGTCTAAATTTAAAACCCGGTTTGGCTGCGAGGTGAAGGATTTCGATCCCACCCAATACTTTGATAGAAAAGAGGCCCGCAAAATGGACCGCTATTGTCAATTTGCCCTAATCGCCAGCGATGAAGCCGTAAAAGATGCAGGAATTACTAGCGAAAACGTAGACCCAGACAGGGTAGGCGTAATCTTCGCTAGCGGAATAGGAGGATTGATCACTTTTCAAGAAGAAGTGATCAATTTTTCTTCCGGCGACGGAACCCCACGTTTCAATCCGTTCTTTATCCCAAAAATGATTTTGGATATTGCAGCAGGCCAAATCTCCATGAGACATGGCTTTCGCGGTCCAAACTACGCAGTTGTAAGCGCATGTGCTTCATCAACCAATGCAATCATTGAT
>JBDLUO010000128.1:0-10093 GCA_039805285.1 Bacteroidota bacterium | reverse complement strand
AAATTGCCATGTTTTCCGCATCGCGTTTAAAAAATCTTTTACATTTTTACTGACGATTCTTTGTGTTTCTTTGTCACTTTTGGTAAAGATGAGTCCGAATGGAATTTGCCATTTTTTCAAGTTTTCCAAGAATTCCAAATCAATTTTTTGTGGTGAGTGTCTCGAATCTATGAGTACGAAAATCATGGAAAGATTGGTTCTTTTCCGAAGATAGTTTTCAATCATTTGTTCCCAACGTCTTCTGCTGGAAATGCTGACTTTGGCAAAACCATATCCGGGTAAATCAACCAGATACCAATTTACATCCCCACGCTCCGTAGCTCCCAATATTTCAAAATGATTGATCAATTGCGTCTTTCCCGGCGACCCGGACGTTTTCGCTAACTTATCGTTGTTACACAACATGTTAATCAAAGACGACTTACCTACATTGCTTCGGCCGATAAATGCATACTCCGGACGATCGGGTTTCGGACATTTTTCGAAGTCCGGACTGCTTACTACGTATACTGCTTTCTTGATGTGCATGGTTGGGTTTAACAAAATTACTTCATTCGGAGCAAGTAGCTTCAGAAACCTTCTGCGAATCCCGCGTATATTTGCATTCAAATGGCAAATTTTGATCACGACACCGTCGTTCCCTACAAAGATTCCAACCTGAACAAGAAAGGTCAGGTTGCAGAAATGTTTAATGACATATCAGGAAAGTACGACTTCCTAAATCGTTTATTAAGCGGAGGCATCGATTTATATTGGAGGAGAAAAGCACTCTCCCATCTAAAATCAATCAACCCCCAAAAATTATTAGATGTTGCAACAGGTACTGCAGATGTTGCCATCATGGCTTTTAAACAACTTAAAACCCCTTCCATCATTGGAATCGACATCAGTGATGGAATGCTCGAGTTTGGCAGAAAAAAAATCAAATCACTCGGATTCGAAAATAACATTACCCTACACAACGGTGATAGTGAAGCAATAAAGCATCCCGAGAATGCGTTTGATGCGGTAACCGTTGCATTTGGCGTAAGGAATTTTCAAAACTTAGAATTGGGTCTATCCGAAATTTTACGTGTGTTAAAACCGGGCGGCAAACTGGTGGTGCTGGAATTCAGCAGACCTAAAAATGCGGTGGTCAAACGCATCTATGATACCTACATGAAATTCATTACACCAAAAGTTGGACATTTGGTATCGAATAACCGCGAGGCATATGCTTACCTTGATGAGTCCATTCGAAAATTTCCGGAAGGTCAAAGATTTACCACACTCATGGATCAAATCGGATATGATAAACCCTATTTAAAAACTTTAAGTTTCGGCATATGTACCATTTATTGCGGATCAAAAAAACAATAAGTTTCATCCTTTTTTTCTTGATCACTATGATCGCTCAGGCTCAACATGTAGAGCTGAATCTACCGGATCACGACGAAAAGCCTTTCCATTTCGGGATAAACTTAGGTGCAAATCGCTCCTACTATCATTTTGCCCATAATCCTCTTTTCCAAAATCAAGATTCAGTTTTGTCTATCGAAAGCATCCAAAGCACGGGTATAAATCTGGCTTGGTTGGTAAATATGAGACTCGGCGAACACTTCGACCTTAGAACTTATCCTTTGAATCTGGTTTTTACCGAAAAAGCGTTTCAATACAACCTAAAATACCCAGATCGTTTTACCAACGAAGACAGCATCACCACAAGAAAGGTGCAAGGCATTACTTTGGCATTGCCTTTACAGATAAAATTCAGCAGCGAAAGGATCAATAATTTTAAAGTATACATGTTAGGTGGGGGTAAAATAGAATACGATTTTGCTGCAAATGCCGGAGAAAAAAATACCGAAAAACAGATTAAACTCAATAAGATCGACTATGGAATGGAAGCCGGAATTGGATTTCACTTTTACTTCCCGGTTTTTGTACTTTCTCCCGAAATAAAAATGGGATGGGGTTTCAAAAACGTGCACAGCAGAGATGCCAATCTCAAATTCTCAAATGTGATAGACGACATCAAATCAAGAACACTTACCTTTTCGCTTATTGTAGAATAAACTTCTTTAGAAGTCGTAATTGCGTGTGAACATGTTCAGTCGAAGTCCGAAAAACAAGATGGTCGTATTCAACCTTTTATTTTGCACTTCATCAAATGAAGTCCTCCATTGAAGTCCGCCTTCTAGGAAAAGATTTTGTTTCCATTCGTAAGTAGTTCTAAGCACTGCATTTGTGCAAGTGAATCGATCTCCCGTTCCAATGCGAAATCCTTCTTCTTTTCTTCTTGTCAGATAACTCTTGAAAATATTTCCGCCAAAATTTGAACTGTCTTTATCTAGACCTTTTACATAATGCTGCAGCATGGCAAAAATCCTAACCTTAGGAATCGGCTGGTATCTGATGATTCCAATCAGCTCATTGAAATTGGCACCCAAGGGATGAGCCAATGGTTGGTTATAATGGGTGTAATTGTTGATGGTATCGTTATGTGAGTAAGTAAAAGGACGTACTCTATTTAACTCACCCTGAAGATCTAAATTGGGAATGCCAAAAGCATTGAAATATTTGGCTCCAAACTGAAATCCAAATTTATTGGCCCAATAGGTTGGATTGTTTCGAATTTTAGAAATGATGAACTCATCCAGTAACAATTGTCCATACAATTGTACCCGCTTTCTAACCGTTGCTTTAAAATCAAAACCCGCTATTGCATTATCCGGACTTCCGATGGTTCCTTCGATGTGACGATAAAAAATTACTGGATTCAAGTACTGAAAATCAAAATGATCTTTTCTCCCGAAAATTACACCTTCGAACAACCCAAGATCCAACCAGGGCGTAACATTCAAACTTAAATGGTGCATGGCTGCGTATTTACGCTTCAACAATGAATCACCTATCTTGGTAAACTGGGGATTCAATTCCATAAATAGATTCTGATAATTGAATTTCCAGATTTTGGTGTTTAGTTTGGCAAAAAGATAGCTGTTGCCCCAATCGCTCAGAAATAAACTTCTGTAACCGCTTCCAATAAAATTTTTATCATACCCAAATTGAATATCCACAAATCGAGTCGCTTTAAAACTTAGATACCCTCTGCCATCAAAATAATCTTGTGCGCTGGAATCTCTTTTGAAAAATTTATAAAATCCAACACCCGGAACAGCTCGAGATGAAAAAATCTGTTCTTGAAAAAAAAGTGGCCCTCTCTCCTGCTGATCTGTGATGGTTGACGAGAATCCAATTCTTTTTCCAATCTCACCTCTCACAGTTACCCCTCTTGCATTTAAATAAAGTTGTTTATCATCCGACATATCTTTTCCCGTCCTTACATGCAATACAGGATTCACTGCCAGAAAAAAATCAGGTGTTTTTACTTCAAAAAAGTTTGATTTATTCTTGTAAAAAGATTTGAGTATTGGTTTTTTGGATAAAAACAAGGAGGATGAGTCTGTAAGCCATTCGGAGTGATCAGAACTTAAACTATAACAATTGTATAAATCCACTTTATGTAATCTAGTACCCCGCTCCGACGACCGCCAATCACGCAAAAGACTATCACGCTTCGCCATCTGCTCTACGAGATATTTTCTGGCATATGGCTTAATGGAAGTTACAACCGAATAACTTCCTGGATAAAGCGTCTGCATTCGATCTATAAAATGCTCATCTTTCGAATCCTGCTGCACATACGTAGTTTGAGCCGAAGTGAAAAATGGAAGCAGGATTATGAACAAGTTGACAAGTCTTTTAATAATTTGCATGAAAATCAATTTAATTATATCATGCAAAAATACCTGATAAAGAACATTGCGGTGGTGAATGAGGATAAAATATTACATCTAGATGTGCTGGTTCAAGGAGAACGCATCGAAAAAATAGAGTCGCAAATCGATGTAAAAGGCAATGTAACAGAAATCAATGGAGAAGGGAAGCATCTTTTTCCGGGTGTGATTGATGATCAAGTGCATTTTCGTGAACCCGGACTCACCCATAAAGCGACAATAGCGACCGAAAGTTTGGCAGCGGTTGCTGGAGGAATTACCACATTCATGGAAATGCCGAATACCATTCCGAATGCGCTTACACTTCCTCTTTTAGAAGACAAATATCTCATAGCCAAAGAAACGGCACATGCAAACCACTCCTTTTTTATGGGAGTCAGCAATAGCAATGCAGAAGAAGCATTAAAATGCAACAAGTTGAAGGAGGCGATATGTGGACTCAAAATATTCATGGGAAGCAGTACCGGCAACATGTTGGTAGATAACGTAAACACAATAGAAAAACTATTCAGCGAATCGGAGTTGCTCATTGCAACACATTGTGAAGATGAGAATATCATTAAACAGAATTATCAGCAAATAAAATCCCTGAAGCCCAATCTTGAACCCGCAGATCATCCCATAATCAGAGATGAAGATGCTTGTTATGCATCCTCGCTTCGAGCCATTAAAATGGCACAGAAATACAATACCAGATTACACATCCTCCACATCAGTACAGAGAAAGAATTGATCTTGTTCGGAAATATGATGCCATTGAAAGAAAAACGAATCACATCAGAGGTTTGTGTGCATCATCTTCATTTTACATCGAATGATTACGAAAGTTTGGGTTATAAAATAAAATGCAATCCCGCCATAAAAGCGCCATTCAATAAAGAAGCTTTATGGAAAGCTTTGTTAGACGATCGTTTAGACATTATTGCTACAGACCATGCGCCGCACTTGATGTCGGAAAAACAATCGCCATATGAGAATGCACACGCAGGATTGCCATTGGTACAACATGCACTCCCACTGATGTTACAGTACGCCAAAGAAGGAAAAATTAGTCTCGAAAAAATAGCTCAAAAAATGAGTCATGCTGTGGCAGATTGTTTTCAGATCAGAGATCGCGGATATATACGAGAAGGCTATTATGCCGATTTGGCTTTGGTGAATCTTAACCAATCGTTTTTGGTAAAAAGCGATGATTTGCAATACAAATGCGGATGGAGTCCTTTTGAGGGAACAACATTCTCAAGTACCATTGAAAAAACATTTGTCAGCGGTTGTTTGAAATGGGACAATGGAAAACTCGTGTCTGATCAGAAAGGGAAAAGAATCGAATTCAACAGAAATTGATGATAACGGATAAGACTACCCGAAATGATCTGTCCATTTTTTCGAAAGATGGGAAACCCTCTATATTTTCTGTATTAGACCACACTACAACCACACAAGGATCGGATGCCTTAGCAGATATTTTTGCTCGTCCGCTATCTAATCGGTTTGAAATAGAAGAAATCCAAAAATGCGTCCATATCCTAATGGGTGTTATCGAGAAATGGCCAAACAAAATAAGTAATGGAACCGTAATGGTTGTTGAGAAGTTTTTAGAAACCGCATTTACGCCCATACCAGAAAATCCGAGCAAACTGACATCCAACATTTATAGAATATCGAACCCATCGGATTATTCTCTTTTGTCTTATTCATTGATTCACTGTGTAGACCTTATTTTAGGGTTGAAAGAAACAATGACACTGATTGAAAACGAAGCATTGCCTGAACCCCTTAGAAAAAAAACGGAGGAAATAAAAAAGAATCTGCCCGAAACTTTTTTAATCGAATTAAATGGAGTCACAACACTAAAAAAAGCAGGCCCTCAAAAAGTTTTAAAGTTGTGTAGATACTTACGATTCAACTACAGAAATCAGATAAGAGCGCTCATTCAGATTCATAGTAAGTTGGATGCTTGGATGAGTATGGCGAAAGCGATGAAAAAATTCAATTTGATTTTTCCTGCATTCATCTATTCAGATCAACCTATGATTGATGTAGATGGAATGGGACATTTACTACTTGAAAAACCAGTCAGATATGACATCTCTCTAAATCAAGATCATCATTTTCTTTTTTTGACAGGAGCTAACATGGCGGGGAAAAGCACCTTTATAAAGTCGATAGGCACTGCCGTTTATTTGGCCCATCTGGGCATGGGTGTTCCTTGCAGCGCAATGAAACTGAGTCTGTTTGATGGCATTCTCACCAACATCAACATACAAGACGACATCACAAAAGGCGAAAGTTATTTTTATCAGGAAGTGAAGCGCATTAAATCGACGGTAGAGATTGTAAATACCGAAAAAAAATGGCTTATCCTCATTGATGAATTGTTTAAAGGAACCAACATCACCGACGCTATGAACTGTAGTTTACAGGTGATACAGGGATTGCTACGGAGGAAAAATGCAGTCTATGTGCTATCTACACACCTATATGAAATAAGCGATTCATTAAAAAACGAAAAAGGGATTCTCTTCCGATACTTTGAAACTAAAATCAAAAATGACGAGTACTCATTTTCATATCAATTACGCGAAGGCGTTAGTCAGGATAAATTAGGAATGCTGATCTTGAAGAAGGAGGGTGTGCTGGATTTACTTGATAATAATCCTAAAGAAACGACATAAAACCAGTAAGTTGACAAGACTCAGTTATTAAAAAACAATCAATAATCACAATTCTTCATGATAAAACGATTGTTTTTTATTGCTTCTTGACATCCGATAAAATATCTGGATTGTTCATGGGTTGGGAAGTAAGTATACGATTCGTTTGATCTTCCGTTGGTAAATACAATGTATGAGATTTCTTTAGACAGCTTTCCAAAGTCTGAAGAACTTCTGTCAAAATATGAGTCCCCAGAACAATTGTAATCATTCCATGATGTAGATGAATAGTTGGTACTGTCTGTAAACACAATCAAAATTTGATCTTTATCCATACAAGATCCAATGTTTTGGGATATTACACCAAAATGAGCATAACGAACAGAACTATCCTTGTATCTAAATGACAGCCACAACCTGAAACCTCTGTTGTTTTTTTCGTCAATAGCCACAATGTCTTTGTCGGCCCTTGCAATATATTTTCCTGTTGTCAAATCCCTACATACTTCGATAATCAGATTTTGTGCTTGAAGATTAGCTGAAATGAGTAATGACGTCATTAGAATTGATATTTTATTCATGGTACTTTTTTTATGGTTAATTGATTTTGTTGATGGCTTTAAAGCATGATATACATTAGTATTTTCATAGGTCTATCCACACCTATTACCCTGATCTGTTGGGATTAGTTCTCATATTGATTAATCGTTAGTTTATGTAATCAAATAGGCCATCTTTTTTATTTATTTCATTTTTCAAAGTAAACTTGTGGCTTATCAATGGGCGTCTAAACTCTAGTGTTGCCATCTTATTTTGAAAATCTGTAGTAAGAACTATCAAAACGTTTTCGTTATTAATGTCTTTGCTCTCGGATTCTATGATATAAAAAGAGCTGTCTTTAGAAAAATAACCTCTTTCGTTTACCAATCTAAATTCACCCAATCTTGTGAACATTTTATTTCCATCGTATTGAAACTTTTGGGTGTCTGGGGCTGCTGGATAAGTAAAAACATAATTACTGTCTTTTGGCAAATAAAGTCCTATTGAAACATCCTTTGCGGTAAAATAAAAAGGACCCGAATTTCTAGAACCTTAAGCATAAGCTCCGAATGAGATAAAGATGATTGCGAGAAAATTGGTTGTGAATGTAATTGCTTTCATAACATTTGTTTTTAGGTGAGAGAATGAATTGACGTTTGAAATTATCAATCCGATTTTGTCAAAACTGTAAAGGAATTGTTGTTTAACAAATAAATAAGTTCTATCATGTTTGATCCGCTGACATTTACCTTTTTAATCCAGTTTTGGCATTATAAAGTTGTATCTAAAAGCGTGTGTTTTATATTCAAAATCCCAATTAGACGCTATCGCTTTGTTTTTTAAATATTTTACAGTAATAGTCCTCTTACACTTTTCTCCAAATGCGTCTTCAAGTTCTTCATAAGCTACTTTTACAGAATCGGTATCTACAATAAGTTCGTCTTTTGCGCCCTTATAGGTGTGATAAGAATTGGATGGCGTTTTTATTACCCTTTCATCTATAGTATATATATAAAATGTGTCTGGCTTCGTTTCATAATAGACATAATTATTTTTTGCCGTATCGTATTTACCATACGAAACGCTACACGTTTTGTGCGTTATAGTTGTCGTTTCAAAAATATTAGATTGAGCATAAGCTCCAAATGAAATCAAAATGATTGCGAGAAAATTGGTTGTGAATGTAATTGCTTTCATAACATTTGTTTTTAGGTGAAAGAATGAATTGATGTTTGAAATTATCAATCCGATTTTACCAAAAATGTAAAGGAAATGTTGTTTAACAAATGAATAGGTTCCATCATGTTTCATCCGCTGACATTTACCTTTTTAATCCAGTTTTGGCATTATAAGGTTGTATCTAAATGCGTGTGTCTTATATTCAAAATCCCAATTAGACGCTATTGGTTTGTTGTTTAAATATTTTACAGTGACAATCATTTTACACTTTTCCCCAAAGGCGTCTTGAAGTTCTTCATAAGCTACTTTTACAGAGTCAGTATTTGTAATAAAATCATTTTTTGCGCCTTTGAATGTGTGATAGGAATTAGATGGCGTTTTTAATAACCTTTCGTCTACACTATATAAACAAATCGTGTCTGGTCTTGTTTCAAAATAAACATAATTTTTTTTTGCCGTATCGTATTTACCATACGAAACGCTACACGTTTTGTGCGTTATAGTTGTCGTTTCAAAAATATTGGATTGAGCATAAGCTCCGAATGAGATCAAGATGATTGCGAGCGATGAGATTGTGAATTTAATTGTTTTCATACCATTTGTTTTTTAGGTGAAAAAATGAATTGACGTTTGAAATTATCAATCCGATTCTATCAAAACTGTAAAGGAATTGTTGTTTAACAAATGAATAGGATGTTTCATATTTCATCCAAAGATTTTTCACCTTTTTATTCCAGTTATTTTCTTTTTAAATTCTGAGTTGAACCTCATTTCCAAAAAATCAATTTTAAAGATTTTTGGTTATGCTTGTTAAAACAAACGGATGCGCTGTATATGGCGTTGATGCCATCACCATTTCTGTAGAAGTGGATGTAAATAATCAGGGTAAAAACTATTATATCGTTGGCTTACCTGATAATGCGATCAAAGAAAGTCTGCAACGAGTAGAGGCAGCCATAAAAAGCAATGGATACTACATGCCACGTACCAAGTTGCTGGTAAATTTAGCTCCGGCAGACATCAAAAAAACGGGAACTGCTTTTGATTTGCCCATTGCATTGGGGACACTCGCGGCTACCGGACAAATGACAGATGCAGAATCTTTATCCGACTACATGATTATGGGAGAGCTGGGTTTAGACGGTGAAATAAAACCGATTCGAGGTGCGCTGTCTATGGCCATTCAAACCAAAAAAGAAAAATTGAAAGGCATCATACTTCCCCTCAGCAATGCAAAGGAAGCTGCTATGGTAGAAGGATTGCAAGTGTTTGGTGCAACACATTTAAATGAAGTATTTAATCATTTGAATGGCACTAAAAAACTAGAAGCTGTTTTTGTAAACATTGCAGATGCTTTTCTCTTGGCTCAAAAAACAGAGGAGCTGGATTTTTGTGATGTAAAAGGACAAGAAAACATAAAAAGAGCATTAGAGATTGCTGCGGCCGGTGGACATAATGCCATACTGATTGGACCACCGGGTGCAGGAAAAACCATGTTGGCAAAAAGACTTCCTTCTATCCTACCGCCATTGAATTTGGAAGAAGCATTGGAAACAACAAAAATTCACAGTGTAGCCGGAAAACTGGCAGAAAACCAATCCATCATTTGCAAAAGACCATTTAGAAATCCACACCATACCATTTCTGATGTAGGACTGGTTGGAGGTGGCGGACACCCGCAGCCTGGAGAGATATCACTTTCACACAACGGCGTTTTGTTCCTGGATGAATTGCCTGAATTTAAAAGAACGGTTCTCGAAGTAATGCGCCAACCAATGGAAGAAAGAAGAGTGACCATTTCAAGAGCTAAAATCAGCATCGATTTTCCGGCAAGCTTTATGCTCATTGCGAGTATGAATCCTTGTCCGTGTGGATATTTCAATCATCCCGAAAAATCTTGCTCCTGTGGTTCGATTGTGGTACAACGATATCTCAATAAAG
>JBDLUO010000127.1:0-12071 GCA_039805285.1 Bacteroidota bacterium | reverse complement strand
AAGGCTTTTGGTGAATATTTTACAAACACAATCAAATCGGGTTCGGGTATTCATCACAGTTATGTCATTAAAAACATCAGTGCAGGTAAGCAGAAGGCACTCTTGAGTCTTTTGGATGCCAACAAAATCAGCTATGGTAAAACCAAGCAAGGCGTTTCTTTTAAAGGCTATCATTATTCAACAGGGAAAGAGGAGTCTTTCATCACCAGCGAATCTGATCTTGTAATTACAACTCATCAACCCAAAGGAGTATTAGCGAGGGTGTTATTCGAGCCACATGCTCAACTTTCTGATTCTGTAACCTACGACATTACTTCTTGGTCTTTGGCTTATTCACACGGAATCGATGTATATGCGATGAAAGACAATCCGCCGATTCAAAATATTGAAATGACTACGGATAAGAAATCAATTCCATCAGATAGCTACGGTTATCTATTGTCGTATCAATCCCATGATGATGCGGTTCTGGTTGCTGAACTTTTAAATATGGGTGCGCGTATCCGTTACAGTGAAAGAGCTTTTGTGTCGGGTGGAAAAAAATGGAACAGAGGAACCATTATCTTACTTAGACATGAGAATAAAAAGCAGCAGGAGCAATTACTCAGTTGTTTACAAAATCATTCCGATAAATTTTCTGTATTGCAATCGGGTATGGTGGATGTAGGATTTGATATGGGGTCGGAAAAAATCAAACAAATAACAGCGCCTAAAGTAGCATTGGTTACCGGATCTTCCATGTCGCCTTATGCGGTTGGAGAGGTATGGCATTGGATGAATACCGTTTTGAAATATCCAGTGTCTCTTGTAAATGGGGATCGTGTAGATGAATCTGTTTTGGATGACATTCAGGTACTAATTGTGCCAGACGGAAGATTTAAAATGCTGTCGGAAAAAGAGGGGATTTTAAAAAACTGGGTAAGAAAGGGTGGAAGATTGATCGCTATGGAAGGTTCTGTAAGTCAATTGGCGCAAGGGGAATGGGGGATAAAGATGAAAAAAGAAAAGGAAACTACGGAGATGAAACAAGATATCAATTCGTATCAACCCAAATATGAAAACCGGGAAAGAGATCAGGTTTCTGGAAATAGTCCAGGTGCAGTATTTAGCATTGATATGGATGAAACGCATCCTCTTGCATTCGGATATGAAGGAAAGTATTATGCTTTGAAACAGAATGATCTATTGATGGAATACACCAAAGAAGGATGGAATGTAGGTGTGATGCGAGATATTCAACCTGTTTCTGGATACATTGGATCGAATGCAAAAAACAAATTGCAAGATGGAGTAATAATAAGCGTGTTGGATTATGGCGCCGGCAAAGTAATTTGTTTTGCGGATAATCCCATTTTCAGAAGCTTTTGGGAGAATGGAAAACTGATGTTGGCCAATGCCATTTTTCTGGTGAAATAATTATTCTTCTATTTCGAACAAGTAGGTGATCAGATCTTTTCCGTTGATGAGGATGGTTGCTTGGTATTCTGTTTCTTTTTTGAAGACGTAATCGATATAAAAATCATTAGCACTTCCTTCAAGATTTACGCGAAATGTTTGTGCTGGTTTGTTTCCCTCAGACAATCTCATTTCGACCAAAGGGGATTCGGGTAATTTCTGTAAACGCAAGCTGAATCTGACTTTTTGGTTGGGTTTTGCTTTCCATTTTCCTTTGTCTGGGAAAAATCCGGTCAGTCCATTTTCATAGGATGCTCTTCCTGTAATCGGTTTGCCGATGAAATCTTTCAAGCCAGAGGGCCCTCGGCTTAGCAACCAGGCGCTGTTATCTGGAAAATGTTCTAAATTAAACACCTCCTTATCTGGGAAGAAATATAGAGCAGAAAAATCAGGTGTGTATGTCATCCATTTTTTATCGGTATTACCTGCGCTTCTAAAAGCATCTACATAAAACCATTCAGAGGGTGTATTCCCCAGCTGAACTACATTCCAAGAAGCGTTTATCTGATCTGGAACTTCATCAATCTGTTCTATCGTGTATTTAACATAGCCATCAGCCACCAAGCATCGAATGTTTGATTGGCTGCACATTTCTTGAAATAAATTGGCAAAGCCCAATGGGGTAGACGTTCGTAAAGAAACGACGTTTTCTGGAAGTGTATTTTTCGGGTCTCCCGATTTTGTGGCTTTTACATTCCATGAGATATTCCTCCCTATCCAACAATAGATTGCCATTGCTTTTTGTCTCTTACTGCTGTATGGAGATGTAATGGTCTCTGTAATTGTTGCCACATTTGCCCCTGGCAGGTTGCCGATTTTGATGATGTCTTTATCGATGGCATCCAATTGATCCTTGTTACTTTGTGCCATCAATCCCGATTGGAAAAAGAGGGCAAAAAAACAGAAGAATAGGGAAGTTTTTAAATACATCATTTTATCAATTTTGAATCTTTCCGTCGCGTTTGTTTTCGAATTCAATCCATTGCTGATCAGTTAAAATCGATCTCATTTTTTTCTGCTTTTCAAACTGCAAGGCCTTGATTTTTACTTTCATTTCTGCAGCAGAAAGGGTTTTGTCTTTTTCGATGGCTTCTCTTTGTTTATTGAAAAGACGGTTTATTTTAGTTAGTTTTTCTTTTTGGTCTGCACTGAGTTCAATTTGTTGAATGACTTTTTTTGTGTTGCTGGATGAAGGATTTACTTCAATTGTTTTTTGCTGTGCAAATGCTGTGCTGCCCAATACGATGGCGAATAAAAGGAAAAATGTTTTTTTCATGCGATTTGATTTACGACTACAATATAAAAAAAATCCTCACGAAGGAGGATTTTTATATTTTCTAATTGAGATTTTAACGTAAGAACAACAGTTCGCGATACTTAGGCAAAGGCCAGAGTTCATCTTCAATCATCAACTCCAATTTATCTGCATGATATCTTATGGTGTCGAAATGTTTCTCTTTCACTTCTTCGCAATACGCGATGGCTTTGTCTCGATTGTTCTTTATTTCATTGGCCGTTTTTCGTGCATTGATCATAGATTCAACATGACTGCTTATTACATTCACATGTTCACTGATTTTTTTCAGTATGTCCATTTGGCTATGATAAGCTGAATCTGGCAATCCCAACTGCTTCAAACCTGTTACATTTTCGATCAATTTGTTCTGATATTTCACGGCAGACGGTAGAATTTGAGTGGTTGCGAGGTCGCCCATAACCCTTGCTTCGATTTGCACCTTTTTCACATATTCTTCCAACATAATCTCATGACGAGCTTCAAGTTCGAGGTGATTGTAAATGCTGTGGTCTTCGAATAGCTTCTTTGCTTTGTCAGCTGCGTATGCGTCAAGGGCTTTCGGTGTGGTTTTGATGTTTGCTAGTCCACGTTTTTCGGCCTCCATTTCCCACTCTTCGCTGTATCCATCTCCTTCAAAAAGTACTTTCTTGCTTTCTACAATGTAGCGTTGAATCACCTGAAGCAAGGCCACTTCTTTTTTCTCTCCTTTCTCGATTATGGCATCTACTTCTTTCTTGAAGTTTTTAAGGGTTTCTGCCATTACAGTGTTTAGAACAGTCATCGGACCCGCACAGTTTGCCGAAGAACCAACCGCTCTGAATTCGAATTTGTTTCCGGTAAAGGCAAATGGTGATGTACGGTTGCGGTCTGTATTGTCCAACATCAACTCTGGTATGCTTTTGTGAATGTCAAGTTTTAGGATAGCTTCATCTGCTTCATCAAAATTTCCACTAACACGTTGCTCTACTTGTTCAAGCACATTCGTCAGGTATTTTCCGATGAATATAGAGATGATGGCAGGTGGTGCTTCGTTTGCGCCTAGTCTATGGTCGTTGCTCGCACTGGCTATCGAAGCACGGATGAGTTCAGAATAATCATGTACCGCTTTGATGGTGTTCACAAAAAAGGTAAGGAACATCAAATTGGTTTTCGGCGTTTTTCCGGGTGCCAATAAGTTTACACCGGTATCGGTGCTCATACTCCAGTTGTTGTGTTTTCCACTTCCGTTTACACCAGCAAATGGTTTTTCGTGAA
This sequence comes from Bacteroidota bacterium, assembly GCA_039805285.1. GTDB lineage: Bacteria > Bacteroidota > Bacteroidia > Chitinophagales > Chitinophagaceae > Ferruginibacter. Next base: position 8,065 of record JBDLUO010000127.1, on the reverse strand, counting down.
GCAATACAAGAAGGTTATGGCGCTTGGCAACACGATTCATCACGTCCATCAATAGCGTGTTGTGATCTACGGCCAAATTGATTTCTTCAAAAATGGGAGCACATTCGAATTGAGCAGGAGCTACTTCATTGTGTCTGGTTCTTAAAGGAATGCCCAATTTGTAAGATTCTTTTTCGAAGTCTTTCATGAACGCATAAACGCGCTCTGGAATCGCACCAAAATAATGGTCTTCCAATTGTTGTCCTTTAGCGGGTGCGTGTCCGAATAGTGTTCTGCCGGTTAAAAGTAAATCCGGACGAGCCTTGGCGAGTCCAGCGTCTACTACAAAATATTCTTGCTCCCATCCTAAGGTTGCGTTAACTTTTGTTACGTTTTTATCGAAATACTGACACACATCAACGGCTGCTTTATCTAGAGCAACGATGGCTTTCAGTAATGGCGTTTTGGTATCAAGTGATTCTCCAGTGTAAGAAACGAAAATGGTCGGTACGCAAAGGGTACGACCTTCGCCTGTTTCCATAATGAAAGCTGGAGATGATGGATCCCAAGCGGTATATCCTCTAGCTTCAAATGTGGCTCTTAGTCCACCACTTGGAAAAGAAGATGCGTCTGGTTCTTGTTGAATCAAAGCGGCAACGTCAAATTCTTGAATCGGAGTGCCATCTACTTTTAAAGTAAAAAATGAATCGTGTTTTTCTGCTGATAGTCCAGTTAATGGCTGAAACCAGTGGGTGAAATGGGTAACTCCTTTTTCTTCCGCCCAGGCTTTTAATCCATTGGCAATATTGCTGCCCATGGTTCTATCAATCTTTTTGCCTCCTTTAATGGAGTTTGTCAAACTTTTATAGGCATCATCACTCAAATAATGACGAGCGGTTTTTAGCGTAAAAACATTTTCATTGAAAATGGAAGTAATTTTTTCTGCAGACGGGATGGTGGTATGGCTCGTCTCGCTAGAAATATTGTTTATGGCGTTAAAACGTAAATTTGGCATAAATATTTGTTTTATGACGCAAAAATAACACCTGGGTTCTTAAAAAAGCAAATTATTTCTTCTTAATTTATAAAATATTTCAAAATTGCTTGCAAAAAATAAATATAGTATAAATTATAATGTGTTAGATTGATTAGCTTTTTTTGAAAATTTAACCCATATGGGAATCAATAAAAAAGGAAGGTAAAGACTTCTGTATCTTACGATAGAAGAACTGTTGGGTACGATGAATCCAATGGATGTAATCATGAGAATGCTCAGTAAGATGGCAAATCCAATGATAGGGGTTTGTGTATTCTCGTCCATTTTTCTCTTCCAAAACAGAGAAATTCCGGCCAATACCCAAAATAAATAGAGTTCAACGCCAAGTAAAATGGAAAATAGATTGGATGCATCCCAGACAAAGGGTCTGAAAAATCCATGTTCGAGTGCCATTGGTACGTTTTCGATTATTGACTTGCTGTTGTTTTCTAGTTTATGCATAGTCAGCTGAGATCCTGCCTTTTTTAGTTGTAAGAATTCGTTTTGTCTTTCCACAATCCATTTCCATGGGCTGAAATTGGGGTTGATGCTTGTAATTGCAATTGTAAAAGCAAAAAGCAAAATCGTTGCCGTTATATATATGTATGATGATTTTATTTTCGTGTATTTGCAAATCAGGTATGCAACTGAGCAGGGGATCAAGCAAACAAGCAGAAAGTTACGGAGCAAGGCAATGGTAATCAATGAAAAAATCATCAAAAACAGATGATTCACTTTAAATCTATTGGTTCCTAATTCATTAAAGGAATATATCAACAGACCTAACGCGGTAAAAACAAAAAGGTCTTTATGTATGCCTGAGCTAAAGTAAAGGGTAGAGGGAATCAAGAAACTGCAAACAATCAGAATCCATTTATTTGAGGGGTATATTCGGATGTAAGTTCTGTAAATGGCAATCGAGCCTAAAAAGCCAATGCTGTTTATCAGCAGACAATTGATGTAAAAATTTCCTCTTGATATTAAATTGAGAATGGCTTGAAATTTAATGATCAGGTTGTTTGCTAGGTCTTTCCAGTAAGAGCCGGTAGCATTTAAAAAGTTTCCATACGGATTTTCGTAAGGAGATTGAAATAAATTGAGTGCAAAATCAACTGGGTTATTCAGAAGCCATCGGTATTCTTTGTACGCTTCGTCTTGTAAAAAGGTATAATCATTTACGGGGTAGTAGCGGTCAGACATCCATTTCAGGAAAAAGCCGGTTAGTACTCTTGCAGAGAAAAGAGCAATAATCCATTTGAAGGGCAAATCGGTTTTTTGAATAAATGATGATTGCCGGTAAAGCCAAAAAATGGAGATTAAAACAAAAAGAAACAGTAGCGTGCTCAAAATGTAAAATTGATGTGGGAAGTTAGTTAAATTTATTTGCTTGCTTTAGCTTGAGCCTCAATTGTGTTTCCTAATTTTGCAGCACAAAAACGAACATCCCAACATGGAAATCACAAAGCACACAGCAGCCCAGCTCCGAATCACAGCCGAAGAATTCGATCTAATCTGCGCCAAACTCGGCAGAACCCCAAATTTTACTGAGCTTTGCGCTTTTAGTGGCATGTGGAGCGAGCATTGCAGTTACAAGAATTCAATCAAATGGCTCAAAACACTTCCGCGTGATGGGAAAAAAATGCTCGTTAAAGCTGGTGAAGAAAATGCGGGATTGATGGACATTGGCGATGGTTTTGGTGTTGTTTTTAAAATAGAATCTCACAATCACCCTTCGGCGATTGAACCTTTTCAAGGCGCTGCAACGGGTGTGGGTGGAATCAACCGCGATATTTTTACCATGGGCGCTCGCCCGATTGCTTCTTTAAACTCACTTCGTTTTGGGTCGTTGAATGAGCCAAAAACCCAGCATTTGTTAGGTGGAGTTGTTCATGGTATCGGTCATTATGGAAACTGTTTTGGTGTTCCAACCGTGGGTGGTGAAATCTATTTTGAATCTTGCTATCATACCAATCCATTGGTTAATGCAATGAGTGTAGGGATTGTGAAAAATGGGGAAACGGTGTCGGCTACGGCAGAAGGAGAAGGCAACCCTGTTTTCTTTGTAGGAAGTGCAACGGGTAAAGACGGAATCGGTGGTGCATCTTTTGCCAGCGCAGAAATTACAGAGGACAGTGCCGAAGACCTACCTGCAGTTCAGGTTGGAGATCCTTTTCAAGAAAAGAAATTATTGGAAGCTTGTTTGGAAGTGATACAGACCAATGCGGTTGTTGGTATGCAAGATATGGGTGCTGCAGGAATCATTTGCTCTACCGCAGAAATGAGTGCAAAAGGAAAATCGGGGATGATCATTCACCTAGAAAAAGTGCCTACTCGCCAAAAAGGAATGAAAGCTTGGGAGTTGTTGCTCAGTGAAAGTCAGGAAAGAATGTTGATTGTGGTTAAAAAAGGAATGGAGAAAGCCGTATTGGATGTGTTTGAAAAGTGGGATCTTCCATGTAGTGAAATAGGTCATGTAACCACCGACGGTATGCTCCGATTTTACATGAATGGAATCGAGGAAGCCGTTATTCCTGCAGAAGAATTGGTTCTTGGCGGTGGTGCGCCACAATACGAGAGGTCGTTTACTAAACCGAATTATCTATCGAAAATAGAATCTTTTGACCCTGAATCAATTGCTTTGCCAACAGACCTAAAATTGGTGGCTGAGTTTCTTGTTTCATTGCCAAACATAGCCAGCAAACGTTGGATTTTCAATCAATATGATAGTATGGTTGGCGCGGGAAATACCAGTACCAATGATCCGAGTGATGCTGCAGTTGTTTTGGCTAAACCAACCAATAAGGCGTTGGCACTCACTACAGATTGCAACAGTCGTTATGTTTATGCAAATCCATACCACGGTGCGATGATTGCTGTGGCGGAAGCCGCAAGAAATATCGTATGTAGTGGAGGTAAGCCTCTTGGTGTTACCAATTGTCTCAATTTTGGAAATCCGTACGATCCCGAAGTTTATTTTCAATTTGTGGAAGCGGTAAAAGGAATGGGCGAAGCGTGTAGGAGATTTGATACGCCAGTAACAGGAGGTAATGTCAGCTTTTACAACCAATCTCCAGATGGCCCAGTTTATCCAACACCAACCATCGGTATGGTAGGACTTCTAGATGATGTAAGTCAAAAAATGACAATGTATTTCAAGAATGCAGGAGATTCAATCTATTTACTAGGTCATATTAAAAACGATTTCAACTCGTCTGAATATCTTCACAAATTCCATAATGTGGAACATTCGCCTGCTCCACACATTAACTTAGATGAAGAGGTGTTGTTACACGATACCATTCTTCAATTGATTGCACAACAGTCCATTCAATCTGCTCATGATGTAAGCGAAGGTGGCTTGATGATTACACTTATAGAATCCGGATTCCACAAGGGTCTTGGTTTTAACGTCAATCATCAGCAAGAGGGTGTAAGAAGCGATGCTTTTTGGTTTGGGGAATCACAAGGAAGGGTAGTCGTTTCTGTAAAACCAGAACAAATGGCTTCATTTAAGGCAGTTATGGAAAATTCAAATGTGCCATATGTTGATCTTGGTTCTGTTACAAACGCAGAAGTTAATGTTAATACCCATTCTTGGGGTGACATCGCAATATGGAAGTCATTGTACGAAAATGCAATAAGCGACATGCTGAAAAAAGGAAATTAAAAAAATCGTTGCGGATTTTTTTACTGCATCTTCATTTCGACATATCTTTGCATGACCTCTAGGATAAAACGACATTCTTTGGTCATTTCCAACTCCGGTTTTCTTCAACGTGCAATAACAAAATCAATTGTCATTTAACGTTTTCATCAAGCCGGGAAAAACCTATAACAATGGCCAAATTCATCTTTGTAACCGGTGGTGTTACATCTTCTCTCGGTAAAGGTATTATTGCAGCTTCTCTGGCTAAACTACTTCAAAGTAGAGGCTTGCGTGTTACCATACAAAAATTTGACCCTTACATCAACGTGGATCCAGGTACTTTGAATCCATACGAACATGGAGAATGTTTTGTAACGGATGATGGTGCAGAAACGGATTTGGATTTAGGTCATTACGAAAGGTTCTTAAATATTCCGACTTCACAGGCAAACAATGTAACTACAGGAAGGATATATCAAACAGTAATCAACAAAGAAAGACAAGGTGATTATTTGGGAAAGACGGTGCAAGTAGTTCCTCACATAACGGATGAGATTAAACGCAGGATGATGTTGCTCGGAGCGGATGATCGTTTCGACATTGTAATAACAGAATTAGGAGGTACTGTTGGTGATATTGAAAGTCTGCCATTTGTAGAGGCTGTTCGTCAGATTCAATGGGAACTTCCCGAAGAAGATTGTGTTGTGGTTCATCTCACACTCATTCCATATTTAGCTGCTGCTAAAGAACTTAAAACAAAACCAACTCAACACAGTGTCAGGATGTTGAGTCAGGAAGGGGTTCATCCAAATGTAATCGTTTGCAGAACTGAACATCCACTGAACGATGAAATCAAGAAAAAAATCGCATTGTTTTGCAACGTTAAACCCGATGCTGTAATTGAAGCAATGGATGCAAGTACCATATACGAAGTGCCACTAAAAATGCTTGAAGAAGGGTTGGATCGCATCGTTTTGAAAAAATTACATATCCAGAATTTTACAGAACCCGTTCTTGGCAAATGGAACGATTTTTTAAATAAATTGAAAAGCCCAACACAGCAAGTCAACATCGGTCTGATTGGGAAATATGTAGAACTTCAAGATGCTTACAAATCCATTCTAGAAGCTTTTATTCATGCAGGCGCGATGAATCTTTGCAAAGTAAACATCACTGATGTTCACAGTGAATTTTTGACCAAAGAAAATGCTGCAGAGCATTTAAAAGGTTTGGATGGCGTTCTTGTAGCACCCGGATTCGGTTCTCGTGGTGTAGAAGGAAAAATAGAAGCAGTGAGATACGCAAGGGAGAACGGTTTGCCTTTCTTTGGAATTTGTTTGGGCATGCAAATGGCGGTAATTGAATACGGCAGAAATGTACTTGGATGGAAAGATGCCCATTCTACAGAAATGGAACAGAATACCACACATCCCGTAATCGACCTCATGGATGATCAAAAAGACATCACATCAAAAGGTGGTACAATGCGTTTGGGTGCTTATGCATGTAATCTAGAACCCAATACACTCGCTTCCAAAATTTACGACAATTCCGTAATTCATGAAAGACATCGTCATCGTTGGGAATTCAACAATAAATACCTCAACGACTTTAAAGAAGCTGGGCTGGTACTCAGTGGAATAAATCCAGAAACCGGGCTTGTCGAAATCGTAGAAATTCCGTCGCACCCATTTTTTATTGGGGTTCAATTTCACCCTGAATTAAAAAGTACGGTAGAAAATCCTCATCCTATTTTTGTTCATTTCGTGAAAGCAGCACTAGATAAAAAATTGTTGAACACAGGGGATTCAATTTTAAATGCGGAGTCCGCTTCAATGGCATAGTTAACTTTTTAAATTCTGATGATGCAAAAGCGGAGTATGGATGAGCTTAATAGACTAACACCCGAAGAGTTTAAAAGAGCTTCGAAAACCCCCGTTATAGCCGTTCTTGAGAACATTAGAAGTGCTTACAATGTAGGAAGTGTTTTTCGAACCGCAGATGCATTTTTATTGGAGGCGGTTTTTATAACTGGATATACAGCCACACCTCCCCATAAAGAAATTAAGAAAACGGCGTTAGGCGCCGAGGAAACAGTAGATTGGAAACATTTTCCCTCTGCAAAAGAAGCCATAGAAGAGCTTAAATTATCTGGATATACAGTTTATGCCGTAGAACAAGCATTTGATAGTTTTTCCCTCGAAAAAATACAGTTTGAAACCGATCAAAAACTCGCTGTTGTTTTTGGAAACGAAGTTTCGGGTGTAGATGAAGAAACGATTTCGATCTGCGATGGCACCATTGAAATACCTCAACTGGGTATGAAACATTCTTTAAACATTGCAACAGCTGCAGGTGTTGTGTTATGGGAAATCATTCGTACACGCATGAATGTTTCTAATCCAATTCAATTGTAACATGAATCCAGTTAAGAATTACCTCTCTCTGATCAAGTTCTCGCATACCATTTTCGCCATGCCTTTTGCACTGGTCGGATTTTTCTTGGGCAATGCAGACAATGGAGGATTGCTTTGGAAAGCATCAGGTCAATTTCTTCCCATAGATTTGTTTTATGAAAAATTGATCTTGGTCGTTTTGTGTATGGTTTTTGCCCGCAGTGCTGCGATGGCATTTAATCGTTACTTGGATCGATCTATCGATGCAAAAAATCCAAGAACCATTGTTCGTGAAATTCCTTCCGGAAAAATCAAGGCCAACCATGCGTTGGTTTTTACCATCTTATGCTGCATCTGTTTTGTGATTTGTACTTTCTTAATAAATCCTTTGTGTTTCTATCTAAGCTTCATTGCTTTGTTTACTGTACTCGCATATAGCTATACCAAACGATTCACTTTTTTATGTCATTTGATTCTGGGGCTCGGATTAAGTCTCGCTCCGATTGGCGCCTACATCGCAGTAACAGGCATGTTTAATCTCATCCCCATTCTTTTTTCCCTTTTGGTTATTGGCTGGGTAAGCGGATTTGATGTTATTTATGCACTTCAAGACAAAGAGTTTGATGAGTCTCAGGATCTTCATTCTATCCCAGTTCGCTTTGGAAAATCTAAAGCTCTCTACATTTCAAACGCCTTACACATCAGCACATCGATTTTGGTGCTTATTATTGGATGGTTTGGCTCATTCGGATTGCTTTTCTGGATCGGAGCTGCTGTTTTTATAGCCATGTTGATTTGGCAACATCTGCTTGTAAAACCGAATGATTTAAGTAAAGTCAATTTGGCGTTTATGACCACCAATGGAATTGCTTCCGTTGCATTTGCATTTTTTATTATACTGGATTTATTGTCTTAAGTTTACTCTATGGCTAGAATTATCGCGTTAGACTATGGATTGAAAAGAACTGGAATTGCCGTAACGGATCCTTTGCAAATCATAGCCACAGG
>JBDLUO010000126.1:0-3033 GCA_039805285.1 Bacteroidota bacterium | reverse complement strand
TACGATGTCCGTAACGCCGTTCCCGGATACCCGTCCTTTCCTGTATCCATTCATCACTGGTATCCATGTATTGCGTGAGGTCTTGGTTGGTGACCACATTTTCTGGGAGGTATTTGCCGATACCGGCGATTTTTGTTCTTTTCATCTTTTCAATTGATAAGGTGGATGATATTTTCCATATCTCGTTCAGAAACAATGAAATCAGCAACAAGGTTCATCGTAGGGTGGGTTGCACAGAAGGAAATGCCAATGCCGGCTTTTTTGGTCATGCAGATATCATTCTCGCCATCACCAATAGTAAGTGTATTGCTAAGTTCAATATTGCTTTGGTCGCACATATCTGCCAGTGCATGGGATTTACATATTTCATGTGAGCATACGCTGGATTTGTTGGGTAGAAAGAATGAAGGAATTTTAACTTCACCCGTCACTGTACTTTTGGAAAATTCAAGTTCATTTGCAAGCGAGAAATCCAATCGCAATTTATGCACAAAATAGTTGGTAATATAATTGTAGCTGTCGCTTATGATGCCAATCATATAGCCTTTTTCCCTCAAATAATAAATCAATCTGTCTGCATTTTTAGATACTTGAATGCTTTCTGCAACGTCTATCAATTCATTGACAGTTTTGCCTTTGAGTAATCGGGCGATCAGTTTGGTTCTGATGAAAGGGTTTTCCTGAGATGTGACAATATCCAACAATTCTTGTTTGAAATTAAACCTTTGGGCACAAGTCTGTATGAATGAATCTTCAAGCAATGTCCTATCCATATCAATGACAGCAATCTTTCGCAACATTTTTGTTTTTTCACTGATGGCAACTTCCATTTGACCTCTGATGACTTGGATATGTTCAAGGGTTTCCAGGTTTCTCAAACCAGACTTATCAGCTTTTTCAAGAATTACCAATGCCACTTCCCTTGACATTTTCCCCAATTGTTCCAGACTTTGCATTTTATTTTCAATGTGTCCGATATCCACTTCCACAATCCTGGCTTTCAGTTTGAACATGTCAATTAAAATACCAATATCAACACCATATCCTTCTTCAAATTGGATTTGTTTTAAGAAATTTTTTCTGCCTGCAATCATTCCACTTAAAGGTTGATAGAATTTTGGAAAACCCGGAAATAAAATCGACAAAAGTGGTTTAGCTACCAGTTCTGTTACACGCCCCGCCTGACGAGAAAAAAACGATTTTACAAAGTCACTTTCATTATTCAGTATTGGCTTGGTTAGCCGTTCAATAAGATCTGGTGCATATGATGGGATATCAGCATCCAGAAAAACAAGGACATCGTTTTCTGCAACAAGTAACCCATCTCGCATTGACGCACCCTTACCCAATTTTGTGCTGGTTATTACTTTTGCACCTGCGTTTTGGGCTTCTTTTACAGTATTGTCAACAGAAAAATCATCAACAACAATAACTTCTGTGACAGCAGGATTTTTTATGGCAATTGCGATGACCTGGGCAATTGTTTTTTCTTCATTAAGTGCAGGTATAATAACTGAAATCATTCGGAAATATTTAGTTTAACAATTTTGTTACTGAATTCTCTATTCAGCCATTTGTGAATGGATAAGGTATCAAAATCGGCACGTGTAACACCTTTTTTCTTCAGCAGTAAAACCGAGAGTGTATCTTTTTGATTGCTATAATATACAGTTGAAATTGCAGGAAAAAGAATTGGAAGTTCATCTGCTATCTCCTTTAGATGAATTTCTAATTTTTGCAGGCTATCAAGTTCACTTAACAAAGAGAGAACTTTTCTGTTGAGTGCATCTTCTTGTGCAAAATCACCTTTTTTTCTTTCGTTTTTAAATGCATTTTGTTGTTTGACTTCCAGTTTTACTTCTTCAAGGTTGTAGTTAGAAAGTTTTTCATTTAGTTGAGCAATCAATGTTGAATCCGATTGCTGTCCTGCCAGATAAAGTGTGATTTCTCTATTTTGCGGAGAAATAGTTTTGCGTATGATAAACAGTCCACGTTCATTAATTTCCTGTTGTATGAAGTGGTTTGATTTTCTGATAAACTGGTTATTGAGAATCATGACATATCCCAGGTAAATACTGGGAATCAGGGTAATAGCTGTAAGGAAAATGATGATTCGGTTTGCTCTTTTTTCATCAGAGATATTTTTTAGGTGAACTTGTGGGAAGCCAACTATTCGTACAAAAGCATAGGTTGCCAAAGCGATGTACACACTATTGATTATGAATAGGTAAAGTGCCCCCCAAAAAAACGACCACTGACCTGTTGCAATACCATAACCTGCAGTACAGAGCGGAGGCATCAGTGCGGTAGCAATGGCTACGCCTGGCAATACGTTTCCTTTGTGTTTACTGCCAATTGCAATGATACCTGCCATACCTCCAAAGAATGCAATGAGAACATCGTAAATATTGGGGGCTGTTCTTGCAAGAAGTTCGGAGTGGGCGTCATCTAGTGGCGTAAATGTAAAGTACAGTGTTGAGGTAATTAGACTCACAAATGTTGCAAACAAAAAATTTCGCGCTGCTTTTTTCAGTAATTCGAGATCATTGATACAGGCACTCCAGCCCATGCCAATAATAGGCCCCATAAGCGGGGAAATTAACATGGCGCCAATTACAACTGCTGTAGAGTTAACGTTGAGTCCGAGTGATGCCACCAGTATCGCAATAATCAGTATCCATAGATTTGTGCCACTGAAGCGAATTCCCTTTTCTACTTCCAGTTTTACTAAGGCGAAATCTTCCAATGTTTCACCCGGGTACAACATTTGTAACCAATTTTTTGCCATATTCAGATTAATCTTTTCCTCATGAATTTAGGCAAGTAGACTTGAAATACGTCAACGTTAATGTTAAATTATTGATTTCAGCGTGATGTATACATATAATGTACCATTAAGTTGCCAACCCGCTGGAAAAAGTGTAACTTGCGGCCTCCAAACCAGTTTATGAATATTAGAAACATAGCTATTATTGCCCACGTTGACCACGGAAAGACAACCCTGGTAGATAAGATTTTACATACTGCAAAGGT
>JBDLUO010000125.1:0-5475 GCA_039805285.1 Bacteroidota bacterium | reverse complement strand
CAAACAACACACTTTATGTTGGATGGAGTTTATACACTCACGTTCCTTTATTCATGAATGCATCCATGTGGTTGTCTAAACTGCAATAAAAATAACTTTCAATTTTACACACAAAAGGAGCCACATGGCTCCTTTTGCATTGAATGAATCTTCATTCTTCGAAATGTTTCATAGGGTTTAATGTGTTAGGATGCATATTCTACAAGATAGGTCCTGATTTCTTTATTCAATTCTGCCACTTCATTTTCCAAAACATTCAACTGCCTCGAAATGCGATTCAAGAGTTGAGTAAGATCATCTGAAGCCTGTTTAGACTGAAAACGATAGCCTCTATTTTCAATCATGATCAAATTAGACTCCTTACGAGAAATTTCCATTTTACAACGTTCGAGTTGCAACAGAAAAAAGGCAACATCTTCTTTATGAACGGAAGACTCTTCATTAAAATCCCACTCTCTCAACAGCTCTTCCAAAACTTCCATCTGTCGTTTGTAAAACAAAATAGATCTCTTCAACAATCGTACTTTGAATGATGCATTCACTCTTGTATCGTAGTGAATGGTTTCTTTTGTTGTGGTATTGTCTGTTATCATGATTCAAAAATCAATTTTATACGCATCAATTACAATGACGGAAATACAGCGTTTACCTGACTTTAATCAACTCTATCTCTGATCAAAAAAAAATAACATTGTTTTTTCGTCATTCTTATCCGACTTGAATTGAATGAATTTGCAGTAGATAAAAGTCTATCTATCACCTTAAAAAACATGAACATGAAAAAACTACTGTTTATTTTACCTGCTTTTATGATTTTCGCGATACAAGCAGAAGCTCAAACCACAGCGAAAACAACTGCTAATCCATTTTACATCTCCCTCATGGGTGGACCATCCTTACCTGTTGGTGTTTTCGGATCTACTGAGGGTGAAAAATACCAAGACGCCGGTTTTGCACAAGTTGGTTTCAACTTAAAATTGAATGGCGGTTATAGCATCACAGAAAACTTCGGCGTAGCATCTAACTTTATGTATTCTCGTTATCAATTAAACAATAAGGCGGTAAATGATTTTCTGGGCAGTTCTGGAACGGATGCTGTTGATGCAGACCATTGGCAATATTGGGGCGTTGTCGTAGGACCCGTTGGCACCGTTTCCATAACCGATGATTTGTTATTAGACATTCGTGCGCTTGCCGGATATGCCAGTGCAAATGCACCTCAAATCAAATTTGGAATTGAGGGTGTTCCAGATGTACAATTGAGTACCGCTGATAAATGGAAAGATGCTTTTACTTGGCAAGTGGGAACACAATTGCGATACAATTTCTCTAAATCAGCTTTTGTGGTTGGAAATCTAGATTACCAATACATGAAACCAAAATGGAAATACGACATCACATCCAATGGCACAGGAAGCGATCTGATCATTGAACAAAGAATGGGTGCGCTTAATTTAAATGTTGGGGTTGGACTTACCTTTTGATGGTAAGGGTGAATTGCAAAAAAGAGGCTGTCTCGAATGGGAGAACAGCCTCTTTTTAATTTTCGAATGTACTTAAAATCAAATTTAGAAATGAAAGTACGCACATCAACACGAAGAAATTATTTCTATTTTAGTCTATCGGTAATGGACAAGCGATGTGCTCTTGCAGTATCTCTTGCAATGTCGTAGCCTGCGTCCGCATGGCGAATAACACCCATCCCTGGGTCATTGGTAAGTACACGACTTAGTCTTGCTTTAGCTTCATCTGTTCCGTCGGCAACAATTACCATTCCAGAGTGAATGCTGTAACCCATTCCAACTCCGCCGCCATGATGTAGGGAAACCCAACTTGCTCCACCTGCAGTATTAACAAGTGCATTGAGAATAGGCCAATCTGCAACAGCGTCAGATCCATCGAGCATGGCTTCTGTTTCGCGATTGGGGCTGGCTACGGAGCCGGTATCCAAATGATCTCTTCCGATTACAATCGGTGCTTTTACTTTTCCAGTTCTCACCAATTCATTAAATGCGAGTCCTGCCTTCTCTCTTTCGCCTTGTCCGATCCAGCAAATTCTGGCAGGTAGACCCTGAAATGCAATTCTTTCCTGCGCCATCTTTATCCAACGAATCATTCCTTTATTTTCTGGGAACAATTCCATCATAAGCTCATCGGTAACGCGGATATCTTCTGGGTCTCCACTTAGAGCCGCCCATCTGAATGGACCTTTTCCTTCGCAGAAAAGCGGACGAATGTATGCGGGAACGAATCCAGGAAAATCGAATGCATGTTCCAATCCCATTTCTTTTGCCCTTGCACGTATGTTATTACCATAATCGAAAGTGATGGCTCCCATTTTCTGTAGATCGAGCATGAGTGAAACATGCAGTTTCATGGAAGCATAGCTTTTGGCGATGTATTCATCTGGATTGGCTTCTCGAAGCACGTTTGCTTCCTCGTTAGAAAGATCATGGGGAACGTAGCCAATGAGTGGATCGTGCGCGCTGGTTTGGTCTGTAAGTGTATCTGGAACTATATTTCGCTCAATTAATCGCTGCAATAAGTTTACCGCATTGCATAAAACACCAATGCTTAATCCTTTGCCTTCTTTTTTATACTGTAATGCTTTATCAATTGCCTCATCTATATCTGTACATTTTTCATCGAGGTATCTGGTTTCAATTCTTTTATCGATTCTCCATTCTTCAACTTCTGCAACAAGTGCTACCCCTTCGTTCATGGTTATCGCCAAAGGCTGAGCGCCACCCATTCCGCCCAAACCTGCGGTTACATTTAATGTACCTTTTAATGAACCACCGAAATGCTTGGTTGCTGCCGAACCATAGGTTTCGTATGTACCCTGAACAATTCCTTGGCTACCGATATAAATCCAACTGCCTGCAGTCATTTGTCCGTACATCATCAATCCTTTTTTCTCCAACTCGTCGAAATGTTTCCAATTGGCCCAATTGGGAACGAGTTGAGAATTGCTGATTAAAACCCTTGGAGCATCTTTATGTGTTTTTAACATGGCCACTGGCTTACCACTCTGAATCAGCAAGCTTTCGTCATCCTCCAAATCTTTCAGCGCTTTTATGATTAAATCGAGCGACTCTATGTTACGCGCGGCCTTACCTCTGCCACCATAAACGATTAACTCTTCCGGACGCTCAGCAACTTCTGGATCGAGGTTGTTGAGCAGCATTCTCAGCGCAGCTTCTTGAACCCAGCCTTTACAAGTAAGTTGTGTTCCGGTTGGAGTTTTGTATTTTTCGAAGTCGTATGCAGTTTGTAACATAACTATAGGTTTATGGGTTGATCGTATATTGTTTTAAAAAGAGAACCGATTCCATCATGTCGTTGTGCATGATGCGGTCTTTATCGTTGAAACTCACTTTTTCTCTGTAAGAAACAATTGTTTTTTCCAAAAGTTCGGAGGATCGGAGTGGACGTCTGAATTCGATGGCCTGAACAGCGGTAAATAACTCAATGGCGAGTATGCGCTCCACATTATCTACGACTCGCTTCAATTTTACTGCACCATTTGCACCCATACTAACATGATCTTCCTGGTTGATGCTTGAGGGAATTGAATCTACGCTACTGGGCGTGCAGAGTTGTTTATTTTCACTTACGATTCCAGCTGCAGTGTATTGAGGAATCATGAAGCCAGAATTGAGACCTGGATTTTTTACCAAAAAAGGTGGTAAGCTACGGAGACCGCTGATCAACTGATAGGTTCTCCTTTCGCTGATGTTTCCGATTTCACTCATCGCAATTGCCAGAAAATCCATCACCAAGGCTAGGGGTTGACCATGGAAGTTTCCACCACTTACAATCAGATCTTCGTCGGGGAAAACATTGGGATTGTCCGTTACTGAATTGATTTCTTTCATTAACACGGATTGAGCATAATGGAAAGTATCAAATGATGCACCATGTACCTGTGGGATGCAACGGAAAGAATATGGATCCTGAACCTGCGATTTTTTTCCATTTGCGATTTCACTTCCCTCAAGTAATCTTCTCATTTCTCCAGCAACAAAACGTTGACCGGCATGATCCCTAACTCGATGTATATGATCATTAAATGGATGAAGCACACCATCGAAACCTTCGAAACTGATGGCAGAAATATGATTGGCCCAATGCAAAAGTTTTTGAGAACGGACCAAAGAATATATGCCATATGCACTCATAAACTGAGTACCATTGATCAAAGCCAAGCCCTCCTTACTTTTAAGGCGAATAGGCTCCCATTTTAATTGAGACCAAACATCAGATGCTGATTTTTTCTCATTGTTGTGATACACCTCTCCTTTGCCGAGTAAAGGCAAGCAAAGGTGACTGAGAGGCGCGAGGTCTCCTGATGCTCCGAGTGACCCCTGATTGTAAACAACCGGATAAACCCCATGGTTGAACATATCAATCAATCGCTGTACCGTTTCCAACTGAACACCAGAATGTCCAAAACTCAACGACTTGATTTTTAAAAACAACATGAGTCTAACTACTTCCAAAGGAACCTCATCACCCATCCCACAAGCATGAGACATGATTAAATTTTCTTGAAGCGCCTCTAATTGATCAGCATCAATCCTAACGTTTTGTAAATATCCAAACCCAGTATTGATTCCATAATACAATTGATTTGACTCCTGCATCTTAGCATCCAAATAAACCCTGCATTTGATTATGTTGTCTTTAACCCCATCTTCTAAAACGATGTTTTTTACCTCGTTGAAACGAGATAGCAATTCAAAAGATATTGGCTCGTTGCTGATCGTAACCTGAGAAAATCCCATGTAAATTATATATTGATTGAGCCCCAAAATTAATTAATGAATACGAGTAAAATCCAACCCCAATTAAAAAGGAATAAATAATTGCAACCTAACCCCTAATTATTTAAAAAACAGGTCAAAAAAGGATGTTTTGATTACTTTTATTGAAGATCCAACAACAAACAGATGAAACAAAAATGTATTTTTCTTTTAGCTTTCTTTTTTTTGATAATATCTAACGCCTCAACCCAAACTATCGAAGCTCTATCCTCAGGCATGAAAGGATCAATCCGTGGCTTATCGGTTGTAGATGACAATACCGTTTGGGTAAGTGGAAGCGGTGGGCAAATAGGCCGAACCACAGATGCTGGTAAAACTTGGAAATTTCACATCATCAAAGGACAAGAAAAAACGGAGTTTAGAGACATTGAAGCATTTGATGCCATGCAAGCCATTGCTATGGGAATTGGAAGTCCGGCCAATATTTACAGAACCGTTGACGGTGGCGAAACCTGGGACTTGGTTTTTTCGGATAGTGGGAAAAATATGTTTTTAGACGCCATGGAATTTTGGAACGAACAAAGTGGCGTTGTAATTGGAGATCCCATTGACGGAAGGTTTTACATGGCCAGAACCTTCAATGGCGGTCGAACCTGGGAACCCCTTCCGATGGCCTATAGACCCATTGCCGACTCGGGCGAGGCTTGCT
>JBDLUO010000124.1:0-6746 GCA_039805285.1 Bacteroidota bacterium | reverse complement strand
CAGGACAGAATGTTGATTCAAATGCGACTTTTAAAAAACCAACCAAAATTAGCTATGCCGAGTATTTCAAATACATAAACGAGAACCGTTTTCAACAACGAGAACTTGAAAATCAGATTATAAACCATCATTCTCCATACCCATTATACGACAATAGAATTTCACCCTTGGTCGTAAATGAATACAAATGTGTTGGCGAAAACAACGAATACCTTGGAGACTTGGTTAATATACCGCTCTATGTTCCTTTGATGGTAAAGCCAACCAAATTACTCACCAAAAAAGAAGTAGAAACCAGAGAGGAGATAGCAAGAAAAATTGAAGACAATGACCTAGAAAATATTTTCGGCGACCTCAACGAAACATCGGAAACAGCTAAATCTGGTACAACAAATCCTCCCAATAAAAAACAAAAGGGAGTAGAAGGCGAAAATGCAAATCCAAATAAAACAGCTTTGGTAGAGCAAAAGGCGGAAAACAATGAACCGGTAAAAAGTAAGATACCAGCAAAACCGGATGAAACAGTAATTTCGATCAAACCTGCCTTTGTTTTTGATGATCGTTTTGCAAATCCGATTTACTATTATAATCAATATGGCTCAGGATCTATTATTGGCTTTTCGATAAAACAATATTTTAGAAAACTGAGACCGGAAGAATATGACACCTATATGCTTCCCAAAAGCACCAGAGAATTCTTAAGTGATGAAATCCGAATGCAAAATTGGTTAAGGACTAGATACGGAAATTATTACACGTTCTTTTTATAATTGTCGAGTCCGGAATAACCGGACTTTTTTTGTTTTAGCACCCGTCTTTGAATTTTGCATTATAATTGGTGATTGGTAATTGGTAATTGGTAATTTGTGATTTGTGGTTGGTGATTTGTGGTTGGTGATTTGTGGTTGGTAATTTGTGATTTGTGATTCATTATCTCAAATCTTTAATCCCAAATCTTTAATCAAAAATCTTTAATCCTGAATCTTAAAACCCCAAACCATTAACTATAAACAAATAATTTTGGAATTTTAAAAAGAAAGCGGAAGCTTCAATCCGGCTCGGATGCCCCAGAGATGATCTCTTTGTTTCAGACTCAATTGTTGCTGTGTCGTATTTTTTGTTCTGTATTGAAAATGGGGTTCTACAAAAAGATATTTTTCGCCTTGTATCGCATAAAAAATACTTGCCCCACAAACGAATGAGAGTCCGAGTGAACGATTCATTTGATAGACGCCAACCGGTTCTGTGTTTGCTATGGAAACGGGTATGGATTGTTTATCGAGCACTTCCCCTTTATAAAAACTGTGCACATTCAACATGACGCCAGCATTGAATCTTACACCGATATTTTCTGATCGCAAATCATACCCAATCATAAAGGGCAATTCAAACATTCGATAACGATTTGTGATTTGCTTATATCTTGCACTTATGGTTTGAATGGTTTGAACCGTATCTCCGCTCGCATCAATTACATAGGTATAGTTGATGATGTTTCCCTGAGTATGTCTAAACCGCTCATTGATTTGATTGTATTGAATCCCACCTGAAAGACTAAACCCTCGACCGATGGATCTATTGTACCTCACTCCTATTTGAAAAGCGGATTTGAATGTTTGTGTTTCTTTTCGTTGATTTAGATAGCTTGTATTCGATGTGTCAGTGAATTTTCGCAATAAAAAATCTGTCCCAGCATAAAATTCAAGACTTGATTTTTTAGCAGCAACCTCTGGTTTTGGACAAGGAATGGTTTCTTTTTGAAATAGCTTGTTTTGTTTTACGGCTATTAATTTTGAAAAATTGTACAAATGTCTTTTTTTATTTGAACGAATTGATTCCATTGTTCGATCAAGTTGAACTTGAACTTGATTTGGATCTGATGTGATTTGCTGATACTCCTTGTCAATTACAGTTTCGTCTTCCCCTCTTACATCTTGCGTTAAATCGTCTGAGAAATCATTTGCTGCACCTGCATGTATTATTGATTTTTTTCGAGATGAAAGATGTCGTTTTCTTTCGTTTTTCATTCCATCGTTTTCAATCACCGACTGAAGTTGAACAGACTCATTTGCTTTCTCATTCTGAATTTGCTCTTTTTCTTTTTGATTTCGATTGGTTTCTTCATTGATTGCTGGACCTGATACCGAAAACTCATTTGATTCAATCGGGGCATTGATTGTGTTTATTTTGCTGTTCTGATTGCTCAACCCATCATCCTCTTGTTTTAAAATAATAGCATTATTTGATTCAGTTAGATTTGTTCCACTTATTTGTTTTGAATCTGAATTATAATAACGGTAAGCAATACCTGCAGTAAAAATAACCAAGGTTACAAAAACAGAAAAACTGAATTTCCACCAAAATCCGGCTCTTCTTTTTTTGTTCTGATTTTCTGCAATTGCCTCCCATACACTACTTGGTACCGGTAGATTCACATCTCCGAGCTTTTCGTTTATGAATGAGTCAAAATGATTTTGTTTTTTCATACCGCTATTTTTTGCAATTCCATGATTCTTTTTTGAAGCATATTTCTTGCTTTTGCCAATTGTGTTCTGCTGGTTACAGGTTGAATGCCTAACATATTTGCGATTTCATCGTGTTTAAATCCTTCTATCACATTCAGATTGAAAATCAATCGATAGCCCTCTGGCAGTTCGTGGATCAGCTTCAGCAATTCTTTTTCGGTTAAACTCGAGTAAGCAGAAGCATCACAATATTGATTTTGTTCCAGCAACGTAAGATCGGGATGTGTTATTTCTTTCTCGTATCGAAGCAAACTGTACTTTTTAAGGGCTGTATTTACAACGATTCGCTTCATCCAACCCTCGAAAGAACCTTCATTTTTAAACTGATGGACCTTGTCGAAGATTTTGATAAAAGCTTCTTGCATGATGTCTTCGGCATCTGCTTGATTTTTTGCATAGCGAAAGCATATTCCAAACATACGTCCAGAATAAACGGTATAGACCTGCTTTTGGGCTACAGGATCCTTACGTTTGCATCCAAGAATGAGTTCTTCAGTCGTCAATCGCTTCTTTTTTGGAGAAAAAATCCACATTAAAGATACCTTCTCCAATCAAAACGTTGTTCATTGTAGTTTAAATAGTTGTACCAATGAACCAGAGAGAAGGCTTCTGGGAACTGAAACCCGTTTTAGTATAAATCATTGGCAATTTTAGCTGCCAATCCAGCATTGGAATGGATCAAAGCGATGTTGGCTTCCAAGCTTTCTCCTTTGCTGTTTTCCGCGATGTGTTTAAGTAGAAAGGGCGTAACCAACTTTCCTTTTATTCTCTGTTTTTCGGCATCGTTCAATGCTTGTTGGATGAACCCTTCAATATGAGCCGGATCTACAGAAAATTCGGATGGAATCGGATTGGCAATCAGCACAGAACCATTCAATCCCATTTCCCATTTGGCTTTGAGCATTTCGGCAATTTCTGCTGTTCTATCCAACCTCAATGGACTTAAAAATCCACTTTTGGCAGAATAAAAGCTGGGAAATTCGTCTTGTCCGTATGTTATAACCGGAATTCCTAGTGTTTCCAGGTATTCCAACGTAAGTCCGATATCTAAAATTGATTTTACTCCTGCAGAAACAACGGCCACATTTGTGTTTGCCATTTCGGTTAGATCTGCGGATATGTCTAAGGTTTCAGCCGCCCCTCTGTGTACTCCACCGGTTCCACCTGTAGCAAATATTTTAATCCCGGCCATTGATGCAATTCGCATGGTAGAGGCAACAGTGGTTGCGCCTGGAAGTTTTTTTGCGACAACAAAAGGCATATCTCTCAAGCTCACTTTCCACACGTTTTTTTCCTTTCCGAAATAGTCAAGTTCATCGTTGGATAGTCCGACTTTTAGTTTACCATCGAGGATGGCGATGGTTGCGGGAATAGCACCATATTTTCGAACTTCGGCTTCTACGGAGCGTGCGGTTTCCACATTTTTAGGCCAAGGCATTCCATGAGAAATGATTGTGGACTCAAGCGCTACTACTGGTTTATTTTCGAGTAAAGCCTGTTTAATTTCATCTTGTATGTGGAGATATTCAGAATGCATCGGGATATATTTTTTGAATCAAAGAAATAAATTGATTTTCATTCATGTGCTCGGCAACAGCACCTTTTTGTTGTAAGGTTGCATGAGCCAGAACGTGTCCGGCTTTCATACATAACACATCACTCCATCCTTTATGCCAACCGGCGATCCACCCTGCAAGCGCAGCATCTCCCGCACCTGTACTGTCTACCAATACAGTGGGTATTGCAGACAATTCCAAGATTTCTTTATTGGATTTCAATAAGGAACCTCGCTCACCCATTCGCACCCAAATTCTTTTTACACCCAATTGAATCAAATGATCTTTTGAATCTTTGCCAGAGTTTGACTTATCCAAAAACATAGACTCCAATTCCTCCAAATTGGGCGTAACCATAAATACGTCATTGAGATTGATTTGTGCAAGCTTTCGAGCCTTGATTACCGATACCGGCTCCAAAATCAGAGGAACATCAAACCTTCTTGAAAAATCACAAAGCCATGCCAGACTTTCAACAGACAAATTCGCATCTGCAACCAGCAGCTTTGCTGATTTGAGTTCATTTTCAATGCCATTAAAAAAAGGCGGCGTAAGCAACAGATCAGTTTGATCGGAGCAGACTGAAACATACATAGATCCGTCGGGTTGAAGAATGGACACATATTTTCCTGTGGCACCAACTGTATGTATCATCAGGTCTGTTTGTAAACCCGACTTTTTCAATTCTGTTTTAAGCCATTGACCATCTGCATCATCTCCAAGTACAGAAATGAGTTTTACCGGCAAACCCAGATGAGCCAGCATTCGGGAAATATTTCCCATAACGCCTCCGGCAAAACGTTCGCTGGTGGCTGGATTGGAAGTAGCCCCTATCGCTTTTTCCTTGCAATAGAAAATCTCATCCACCAAAGAAGCGCCGATACAGATCACAAAATCAGACATGTGACAAAGATATTCAAGCAACATCAGAAAATCATCACCTAAAAAAGAGGCACCCATGTAAAAAAAATTACGCTCATGAATTAATAGATCAAAGAACCAACTGCATTTTTTTTTGTTGTGTAAGTATGAAAATCATTGAATCCATTGAATGGGAAAATTGGGAGAGAAGCACAAGAGCTCATTTCATCAACAGCTTAACGGGATATAAATCGGTAAGCTTGATTGGCACCGTAAATAAAGCAGGAAAAAGCAACCTTGCCATTTTTAGCAGCTTGGTGCACATCGGATCCAATCCGGCATTGATCGGCTTTATCAATCGTCCCCTTACGAATACTTCGCACACCCTTAAAAACATCAGAGAAACCAATTTTTATACGATCAACCACATACACCAAGACTTCATAGAACAGGCGCATGATACATCCGGAAAATATCCGGCGGAAAAAAATGAATTTGAAGAAGTGGGACTGAAAGAAATGTTCATTGAAGGCGTAAAGCCCCCATTTGTTGCAGAAAGCAGGGTGAAATATCTGCTTCAATTTCAAACAGAGATTCCCATCGAATTAAACGGAACCATTTTGGTTATTGGGAAACTACAGAAGGTGATTTTGGAAAAGGAGATTATCGAAGCGGATGGATTTTTAAAATTACATGAAGCCGGAAGCATTGCCAGCAATGGAATGGATGCCTATTACAACACGACATTCATCAAAAGAAATCCTGAAGTAAAACTGTAGCTCCGAATCAATTCCACTTTTTCTTGCATTTATCGCAAAACAAGAGCATTTCGCTGGTTCTGTCTTTTTTCTCCGCATCCATCATGAAGCAGTTTTTCGAAGGACAATGGTCTATCCCTTTATTGTGTCCGATCTCATGCAGTGCGATGCGATACAAAAGGTTTTTGTTTTTTATTCTAAACGAAGAAACCACAGATGCATTTCCTGGAACATAACCTAGACCCATTATGCCAAAGTCTTTTTGTTGATGAACCGAAGTGCTGATGTCTTGCGACGTTATGGCAAGATAGACTTCATTTTTTGCAGCCCTTTTTCTTAACGACGCAATAATTTTGTCTGCGCGGTATCGACTTTTCGGTGCATAATAAAAGCTAGAAGACATCGCCTCTTTTTTCATCAAAACAACCTGTATTCGATTCTCTTTAAGTTTCCTAACCGTAATCGACACCAACTCATCCGATATCTTTCCCATGGGTATGATGACCACCTTTTGGGCTTGTGCTGTGAATGAAAGAAATAAAATAAAAAACGTAATTAAAAAATACTTCGACATTTTTAAAGAGACATTATTCATATTGACCAATTGATTTATCCGCAATTTCGTGTCATTTTTCCAAATCTACTCATCCCCTGAATTTTCCGTTTGTACAAATTTTGCCTGAAGTGGTTTAATTTATTGACGTAATTTGAGGAGAAAGAATTCAACAAGAAATAGATAAAAAACAATTTATGCCGTTTACAGTAGCCATCTCACCCATGAGGGTTCCTTTTCGTGAAAACAAATTCTTGTGGTTGTGCCTAATCACTTTTTTCTCTATTTGGATCAACACGTTTCTGTTTACGACAGACATCAATAATTGGATATTGGAAAATACATTGACTTTTATTTTTCTGGCATTTTTACTTTTAACTTACCGGAAATATACTTTCAGCGATTTAAGCTATTTGTTGATTACGGTTTATTTGTGTCTTCACATTTACGGCGCCAAATATACTTATGCCGAAAATCCGTTTGGGTATTGGCT
>JBDLUO010000123.1:0-13421 GCA_039805285.1 Bacteroidota bacterium | reverse complement strand
GGGATTATTGTCAGACTTGAAAAACTCGATACCCAAAACCATTTCCAGTCCTATGATGAAAATGACAATTGAACCCGCAACTGCAAAAGACCTCACATCGAGTCCGAGTAAATTCAAAAATTCTTGTCCGAGAAAGAGAAACATGATCATGAGTGCACCAGATGCCAATGTTGCTTGTGTGCTTCTTATGTGTCCTCCCATCTTTTCCCGCAATGAAATCAAAACAGGAATGGATCCCAACATATCGATTACCGCAAAAAGGGTAAAACTGATGGTGATGATTTCTTTTCCAATTATTTTTCCAAAGTCGAACATGTATCTTTTTTTACAAAGATAATCTCTTTCTTCCCTTGCTTTAAACTTTGATAAAATCGGTTTTAAAACTGAAATCGAAGTCCCGTACTCCAGTTGATTCCTGGCGTGTTGAAGCCATATACTTCAGTGTACTTTGTATTGGTTAGATTTCTTACATCCGCAAACCATTTCAGATTTTGTTTTTCAATGTTCCATTCTGCGTAAATATTCATGATGGCATAACCATCAATATTTACTTTTACGGCATTGTAGGAGGCATCAAAAGAGAGGTCTTCTCTTTTTCCAGTATACATCAATCCGGCACGGAAGTACAGATTTTTGATGGGTCTAACGCCAACAATTAAATTGGCATTGGTTTTGGGTCTTCTGATGAGGTTGAAATAGCTTGTATCTTTTCCAGCGTTTTTCGTTGTGATGTAACCATCTAAAAAAGTGCCATTAAACACGAGATCAATCTTTTTACTCAGATTCCATTTAGCTTCCAATTCTACCCCCTGGTCGTTTTGTTTGTCTTGGTTGATGTAAAATGAATTGAATGTATTTGGATCAAAGAAAAAAGCGATGGCATCTTTTACACTTCTGTTGAAATAAGTCACTCTTCCTTCCCATTTCTTTGAGCTAGCATAGTATTGAAATCCGGCTTCCCAAGTGAGGGCTTTTTCTGGTTTCAGACTTTTATTTCCGTATTGTGAAAACAGTTGAAATAAAGTAGGTGTTTTGTATGCGGATGAAAGGTTTGCAAAAAACTTATATTTTTCTTTAATCAAGAAAGATGGGTTGATGTTGAAAACGCCGTTGGTTCCATAAGTGCTGTGTTTGTTTACTCTGCCTCCCCATTCTAGGTGCAGGTTTTTTCCGATGTTGTTTAATATGGAAACGTATGCGCTCAATTGATTTTGATTGAGGCTGTCTCTGCCCAATACATCCAAATAAGGTCCGAAATAGCCAATGGAAAGATATTCTTGATCGCTACTCGAGCTCCGAAAATCCACTCCTCCTGTTATCTTCATCTTGTTGCCCATCAACGGATAAACCGCAAACAAATCTGCAAAATGTTCTCTTCCTCTATAATTTCCTCTGCTGTAAATATCATACCCATTTCTGCTCAATATAGAATCATCCGTGTATTTGCGATCGTTCCAGTTGAAGTTATACGTTAGGTTCCAATTGAGTTTTCCTGTTTTTCCTTTGGCACGCAAGCCCCAATGTTTGTTGCTGTTCGTACTGATCAAATCTATTTCATCTGTAAATGCACCTTGGTCGTAAGACTGTCTGAAAAATGAATAACGAACATAAGGAGTAACACTGAATGAAGCATTGGGTGCATAAGTGAATCCAGCTTGAAATTGCTGCTGGCTGTAGGTATCCAAATCGGTTTCAACTCCCGATTTTGAAGTATCTGTTGTTTCATTTATTCCTCTCGATTCAAAATGAGAAAATTGCAATTGATAATCGATCTTGTTTCTCTTTCCACTGATTCCTGCATTTGCCTGCAAGGTTCTAAAGCTGCCATAATTTACACTGCCCATAAACGACTCTTTCTTTGCCGATGGTTTTCGGGTGATGATGTGTATTACACCTGCCATAGCATCAGATCCGTAAAGCGTAGATTGACTGCCTTTCAAAACTTCGATACGTTCTATTTGGTCTATAGATAACAATCGGATGTCGAAATTGCTTCCAATGCCTGATGGGTCGTAAAGGGGAACACCATCTACCATAATCAAGGTGTGATCTACTCTTGCGCCTCTGAGATAAACGCTTTTGTCTTTACCCGGATTACTGTATGCACCATTGATGTAAATTCCAGTTTGTTCAGTCAATACCTGTGCTAAATCTTTTCCTCCTTTTTTTTCTAAATCCTCACGTGTTACCACTGTGATTACTTTTCCAGTGTAGGCGGATTTGTTTTGAAATTTGTTTGCGGTGACCACCACTTCTCCGAGTGTTTTAAGTGTGTCTTGCGCCTGAGAACAAAGGGCAACGCAAACAGCGAAGCCTGTCATGATTGTTTTTTTCATGATGATTGTTTTTTGCGCAATCAGGGGAATGGGGACCTAGGTCCCTGGAAAATAAAATGCGTCCACTTTATCTTCTGCCTTTCTCCCGAAAGCATGGATGAATGTATATGAGATTGGCAGGTCTTCTGACTCGCTTTCATCCATCGCCTTCCCATTGGAGTGCACCAACAGTGGCATTGATGATGGATGCTTTTGTAAAGCTTACAGCTACGGGGATAGTGCCGGATTTACACCGGGCTTCCCTTTTCATTCCTTCTCAGGAAACCAACTCAAAACAAAACTAACCCAATCAATCGCAAACTTTGGTTGAAGTTGTACCCATCATGTTAAAAAATAAGCCGTCCAGTTACGGACGGCTTATTCAAGTGTATGTTTTTTAATTCGGTGCTGTGGTTTCGAATTAATGTTTTTTACATTCTCCAACAATTTTATGAAAAGTGTCGTGAGCAGCAGTAATCATGTCTTTTAATTTGGCATCTGAAGCTTTTTTCTCAACTGCATCCCATATATCGTTGCATTGAATCATCAAAGTTTCCAAGGTTTTCTTTGTTTCTTCTTTTTTGTAATTGTCTGGTATTTCGGATGCGTACCAAACTTTTGCAGCACGGTACATTTCTGCCTTTTTTTCTTTTAGAGGTGCGAAATTACCTTCTTCGGCTGAATGGAAACTGGCAGACATAATCGCGTGAAACGCCTTAAGTTCTGGCCATGTGTTTTTGCTTTCTTGCGCAAAAACTTGGGTTGAAATACATACGATAGCTAGGATGGCTAAAATCTTTTTCATATAACTGATTTTTAATGTTACTTGAACAAACTTAAGGAATTTTTTGTGTTTTTTGGATCTTTCTGCCATTTCCTCCCTAAAAGCTTGCCACTTATCAAAATCATATCATGAATTAAAACCTTGTGGCCTAATTTTGTCCCATGAAACTGATATTTTTATTCATCCTTGGATTGCTTTCAGCCATAGCTCCTGTAAAAGCCCAAGAAAAATGGAATCTAAAATCATGTGTTGAGTACGCCATGAGCAATAATTTCACTGTAAAGCAGGCTCAAATTCAAGCAGCTCAATCTTCACTCAATCGTTCACAAAATCATTTTTCACGTTTCCCAACCTTAAATGGGGGAATGAGCGGCGCTTTCAATAGTGGAAACAACCAAGATCCGACAACTTTTAGTCGGGTAACTGAAAATTATCTATCTGCCGGACTTCAATTGCAATCGAGTGCAGACATCTTCAACTTTTTCAGCAAAAAATACAGTGTACAATCAAGTAAGTGGGATGAAATGTCGGCCAAAGCGAATGTGAGTAAGGTTAGTTACGATATTGGACTTTCGGCAGCAAACGCTTACTTGCAGGTTTTATTGGCGCGTCAGCAAGTAAAAATCATTGAGGTTCAGTTGAAGCAAACATGGGCTCAGCTCGATAACACGGTAAAAATGGTTAAGGCGGGAACATTGCCTGAGCTTAATCAAACGCAAATCGAAGCGCAGTTGGCTATGGACAGCAGCAATTATTATAGCGCAATGGGAAATGTGCAACAAGCACTTCTGAATTTGAAGAACACGATGAGTATAGATCCAATTGCACCTTTTGAAATCGAAGAGCCAGAAGTTGAAAAAATTCCGGTAGAGTCTATAGCTGATTTGCAACCTGATTTCGTATATGCGGAAGCCATTCAAAATCAGCCTCAGCAAGCGGGCAATCGTTATATTGTTAAATCTG
This sequence comes from Bacteroidota bacterium, assembly GCA_039805285.1. Classification (GTDB taxonomy): domain Bacteria; phylum Bacteroidota; class Bacteroidia; order Chitinophagales; family Chitinophagaceae; genus Ferruginibacter. The sequence continues at coordinate 9,359 of JBDLUO010000123.1, read as the reverse complement.
CTTTATTGGCTAAGAAATCTGCTTATTTTTCGAGATACCCCACACTAAGCACCTTCGCTTCGTTGAGCACCAATTATTTATCTTTCAATAAAAGACCCCTATACAACAGAGAGATCACCGGGTATCAATCTACAGGCCTGATTGCTGATGCGGGAGGTGGAGTTGTATATGATGTTCAAAGTCCGATATTTACAAACACCAGTGTTGCAGGTTATATCCGTCCAGGAAAAATATGGAATCAGTTCACAGACAATTTCAGAAAGTCACTCGGGTTATCAATAAACATTCCGATTTTCAATGGATATGCTGCAAAAATCAATTATGAAAGAGCCGGACTCAATCTAAAGACGGCTGAGTTACAGTTGAGTCGGGATGATCAGAATTTAAAACGCGACATACAAGTGGCATATACCCAGGCCTTGACAGCCATGCAGAAATTTGAAGCATCACGAAAAGCCGTTTTTTCGAGTCAACAGACCTTTGATTTTGCAGAAAAAAGATACAAAATTGGAATGATGGGTATATTCGAACTCTCCAGTAGTCAGAACAATTTGTTTCGGGCAAAGCTTGAGTACAATTTGAACCAGTTTGATTATGTATTTAAAATGAAAGTGCTCGAATTTTATAAAGGAAAAGGATTGAAACTTTAAAAAAATAGTATGAACAAGAAAACAAAATGGATTTTATTTTCTGCAATCTTGTTGGTTGTAGCTGTGATTGTTATGGCTAAATTGGGTGTATTCGGAAAAGAAGAAGGCATTAAAGTAACTGCAGAAAACGCAGAAAAAAGAACCATCATCGAAGTAGTAAATGCATCAGGAAAAGTATATCCAGAAATAGAAGTGAAAATAAGTCCGGATATCAGTGGAGAAATTACTGAGTTATATGTTCAAGAAGGAGACACTGTTAAAGCCGGACAATTACTGGCACGCATATACGCAGATATTTATACCATTCAAAGAGACCAGGCCAATTTTGGCGTGGAGCAATCCCGATCTCAAGTGGGCAATGCCAAAGCATCGCTAGAAGCACTTCAGGCTCAGATGGATCAAGCACAGAAATCATACGACATGCAATTGGCTTTGTATAAAGACAAAGTAATCAGCAAAAATGAATTTAACGCGGCAGAAGCGGCAATAAAATCTGCAAAGGCAAATTATGATGCGGGAGTACAAAGTATAAAAGGAGTGAGTGCATCCGTACAATCTGCGCAGGCAACTTTGAACAGAGCCAATAAAGATTTAGGAAGAACCGCGATTACAGCACCAATGGATGGCGTAGTGAGTTTGTTAAACGTAAAGAAAGGAGAGAAAGTGGCAGGTAACAGCTTCAACATCGGAACAGAAATGCTTAGAATTGCCAACATGGATAAAATTGAAGTTCGTGTAGATGTAGGAGAGAATGACATACCAAAAGTTAAATTGGGCGACAGCGCAGTGGTTACCATAGACGCTTATGGCGATAAAAAATTCAAAGGAGTGGTTACTCAGATTGCGAGCAGCAACACAGGCGCATCGGCATCTGCTCTCGGTGCAGTATCCAATGATGTTACTCAATACAAAGTATATATTAGATTGCTTAAAGAATCGTATATCGATATGATTGGAAAGGGAAGTTTTCCATTCCGTCCGGGCATGAGTGCATCTGCAGACATACAAACGCTCACAAAGAAAGATGTTATTAGTGTTCCGATCAATTCGGTAACGGTTAGAGATCCGGAAATGGAGAAAAACAAAAAAGACAAGGATGCGGATGAAGAAAAAAAAGCATCAACAATTGCTGCTGAATTGTCGGAGCCCGAAGTGATTCTTTTCGTTCTAGATAAAAATGGAATTGCCAGAAAAAAGAAAGTGACCACAGGGATACAAGACACTAAATATATTGAGATACTTGGCGGATTAGACAACGGTGAAAAAGTGGTTACAGGTCCATATGAAACCGTAAGCAAAACACTCATGGACAGTACACAAGTTCAGGTGGTGGATCGTAAAGCATTATTCGAAGACAACAACAAGTAAATTAAACTTACGTATTGAAAAAGATTTATTTCATGGTATTAACCATGTTCCTTTTTGTTGGAGTCTATGCTCAGCGAACAAACATTAAATTTTTTATTTCAGATCAATCGAAACAGCCCTTTTTTGGAGTTACCGCAACGATATTTCAATTGCCTGATACGATAGAGATTGAAAATAAAGTACTTACTTCTAGCGATAGCATCCGTTTTGAAACAGGGAAAAAATACCTGCTCCGATTTACAGCAGCTGGTAAAAAAACACTTTACCTCACACCAGATTTCAGTCTTGATAATAAAGTATTACGTGTTGTGATGGTATCTGATGATGCAGCCATGCAAACTGTGGTTATACGATCTAAAAAACCACTCATCAAAGAAGAAGATGACAAAACCATTGTTGATGCCACAAGCATCGCTTCGAGCAGCACCAATGCCTTTGAGGTACTCGAGAAAACACCAGGAGCAATCATCGATCAAGATGGAAACGTATATCTCAACAGTACCACTCCAGCTTCCATACAAATCAATGGAAGAGAAATGAAAATGAGCAGTGCGGATCTTAGCGCACTCTTGAAAAGTCTGCCGGCAAACAGCATCCAGAAAATAGAAGTGCTCCGAAATCCATCCGCAAAATATGATGCTTCCAGCAGCGGCGGCATTCTAAATATCGTTCTTAAAAAAGGGGTGAAACTCGGAAACAACGGAAGTGTGAATGTGGCTTATTTTCAGGGCGTCTATGCTACAGGTACCGCTGGTGTTACATTCAATCACCAAGGCGACAAATGGAATTATTATACAAATTATCAGTTCACAAAGAAAAACAGCTTCGAACAACTCAATTCCATCAGGGGTTTTACCACAGACAGTCTGCTTATCAACCAGCAATCCTATACCACATATCCTTCCCTTTCTCATTATTTCAACGGAGGGACAGACCGTACGTTCTCTAATGGTATCACCATCGGCTTCGACACACGACTCACTTCAAACAACAACAGCAGCAACGCTAACAACAATCTCACATTCGGTAAAATAGGAACGGAAGGTTTTGTCGGAAACAACCTATTGCGTATCGGAAATAAAAATCAATCTTATTACTGGTCCAATACCGCAAATCTGAAATATAAATTCGACACATCCGGAAGTGAATGGAATAACGTGGTTGAATACACGATGAATCATTTTCGAAACCGACAGGATTATGTCAACGAATTTCCCTTTCCGGTGGGTGTTACACTGAAAGGGGACGGGAGCAATAAAACCGATAAAAATCATCTCTCAGTCAATTCAGATCTGACCTTGAAAATAAAAGGAGGCATAACCTTGGAAACCGGATTCAAACTTTATTTTGGAAGAAGTGAAAATGAATCGCTTTATTACAAGGATACCGGAACTCGATTTGTAGACGCATTTCAAACCAACACTTATGCTTTCAACGATAACTTACATGCGGCATATCTTCAGGCTTCCAAAACCATACTCGGTTTCATCATCAAACCCGGACTCCGTTTTGAACACACTGATATTCGTGGAGTACAGCGTGTGCCCAGTGACACTTCCTTTTCCATCCGTAGGAACGATGTTTTTCCTTACTTGTTCATAAAACATAAATTGTTCAAAATGTTCGGACAGATGCTGGTAGCCAGTGGTACCTTAAGAAGAACCATCAGGCGACCATACTATGAAGCATTGAATCCCTTTCCAAAATTCATAGACCAATTTCTGTATGAACAGGGAAATCCATCTCTTAGACCACAGTTCACCAACAATTACGAACTGAGCGTGACCTTTAATGACATACCCGTCGCATCGATAGGTGTAAACCAAACCAAAGATATTTTCAGCAATGTGATTTATCAGGATGATCAAACAAAAATCGCGTACAGAACATTCGATAACCTTGGGAAGAACAAGGAAATATATGCCCGATTGATCGCAGGCATTCCTCCAGGTGGTAAATATTTCTTTTACATAGGAGGATTATACAATTTCAATGCTTACAGAGGTTTTTTTCAAGGACAGCCATTCAATTACGATAGAGGCAGTTTTACTTTTTTCACTTTTCACGAATTCAAGTATTCGAACACACTCACCCTGAGCATGCAAGGATTTTTAAGATCGAAAGGGCTGCAGCAGTTTTATGAGTTGGAAACTTTCGGAGGTATGTTTCTTTCGGCAAACAAAAGCATTTTGAAAAGAAAAGCGAATCTGATTTTGTCCGTCAGTGATGTGCTGCGCACAAACAGAGTGACATTCAATTTCAACAGGAATCAACAACTGATAGAGGGAAACAGAATCAACGACACGAGAAGAGTCGGCCTAACCTTCCGATACAATTTTGGCATTAAGCCCAAGGAGGAAAAAAAGAGTGGATTCGAGGGTGCTGCAGAAAATGCTAATCCCTGATTTCAGGAAACATCGCTTCTGCAACAGCAACACTTTCTGGTTTTCCAACATCAACAAATCTACCGCCGGTATGATTGAAACCCTTGATTCTACCGGTGTGCGCCAAATCAAGATAGGTTTCGGTTAGAGAAAATTTTCCCTCTTGCGGCATCAGATTAAAAACCTCAGGTTCAAAAATGGCAACACAACTGTAAGACATGGGTTTCAGGTTTTCTTTATCAACCTTGATTATTTTTTCACCCGTGCTTCGATTTTCCCATCCACAAAGTCTATGGTTTTCATCAAACAAAAGATTTCTTGTTGATGGTCTTTCCGTTATGGCCAGTGTGATTAATGCGTTTTCTTTTTCATGATAGGCAAGCATTTCGTCTAAATGGATATCCGTTAATATATCTGCGTTGATGGTCATAAATCGATGTCCTTCGGAAAATAAAGGTTTGGCTTTAACGAGTCCACCTCCTGTTTCCAACAATTCATCACGCTCGTCGCTGATCTGCCATTCAGAACCCCAACCATCGTTTAACGACAATGCATCAATCACTTGTTCTGCAAAATGATGAACATTCACAACCAGTTTTTTAACCCCATATTGTTGAAGGTATTTGATGTTGTGTTCCAACAAAGGCTTGTTGTGAACCTGTGCCAATGCTTTAGGATGAAGATCTGTCCAGGGTTTGAAACGGGTGCCCAAGCCTGCAGCGAAAATCATTGCGATCATATCGGAATTTATTTTACCCATTGTTCACGGTTCAGATGAGTGATTGTTGTTTTTACAGCAAACTTATTTTTTAAGTGTCTGTTAACGGCTTCGGCTGCATAGACGCTTCTATGTTGACCTCCTGTACATCCAAAATTGATTTCTAAACTTTCGAAACCTCTAGACAGATAATCTTCTACGGCGATGTCTACAATTTGATAAATGTTATTTAGAAAATCAGGCATTTTGGTTTCTTCTTCCAAGAATGTTTTAACCGGTTTGTCGAGTCCGCTTTGTTTTTTGTAGATGTCTATTCTGCCAGGATTGAGAATGCCTCTGCAGTCGAAGACGAAGCCACCCCCATTTTTTGTTGGGTCTTTTGGATATCCGTTTTGGATGTATGAAAAGCTATTGATTCTGATGATAAGTGGCGTATTTTCATCTGCTTTCTGATTTTCGAAGCGAGCGATAATATCGGCCTCGGTAATCCTATGCAATAATTGGTTTAAGATTGGTAAATCCGAAACCAATGGATGAAGACGGATGAAATGTTTTAGATTTTTAAGCGCGAGTGGAATGCTTGTTAAGAAATGGGCTTTTCTTTCGAACAATCCTCTAAAACCGTAGGCGCCTAACACTTGTACCAAGCGGATCAGTACATATCCATTATATACAGTTTTGAATTCGTCATCACTGAAACCGGGTTGGATGTATTTCTTGATTTCTGTGAGATAATGTTTGAGGAGTTCATCCTTCCATTCATCACTTAAATTTGCTTTAGCCTGCCAAAGTAAAGAAGCCACATCATAAGGAAGCGCTCCCTTCATGCCACCCTGAAAATCGATGAAATATAAACCATTGTCATCAATCATGATGTTCCGACTCTGAAAATCGCGAAACATAAAATATTGGAAAGCAGGAGCCATCAATTGTCTGCTAAAAGATTCCATTTCTTGAAACAACTTTTCTTTATCGTAAGGCAATTTCAAGGTGTCAAGAAAATAGTATTTAAAATACAGCAAATCGCTCATTATGGCTTGCTGTCCGAAAGACTGACTGGTAATGCATTTGCTATAATCTAAACCTTCATCACCGTTGGTTTGCATTTTCGCCAAACTGCTCAAACTCTTTTTAAAAGCTTCAAAAACGTTTGAGGTATAACCTTCTTTTTCTAACAAGTTCAAAAGGGTTTGATCACCGAGATCGGACTGTATGTATATGTTTTCTTCCTCGTTAATAGCCAGTACTTCGGGAACGGGAATGCCTTTATTTTTGAAATGCTGACTGAAATAAACGAATGTCTGATTTTCTTTTGTGTTGGAATTACAAGTTGCTATAAAACGTACACCATTTTCGCAATGGATTCGAAAATAGGTTCTGTCGCTTCCGCTCTGTGGCAGTTTTTCTATGCCCGAAATAGGTTGTGGATTGAAAGAATGGAAGAGTTCGGTAATCTGTTGATGTATCGTTGTCATGTTGAATTGTAAGATGTAAAAGTAAAGCAAATTGACGCGCTAACATTATCTTTGGGTTCATCAAATTCTTCTGTTTCATGTGTTTTCATGTTTCTATAACAAAAGAGAAAGCGGTAATTGAGCAGCACCTGAATGTAGAATGGCCAGAAGACGGCTGGAAACCTTTTTATCATGCAGATGGATTTTCCTTTCCAGAGTTGCCCATTGTAAAACAGGATGATTCAAAACACATCCAATTGAGCAGTTGGGGTCTGATACCCAGTTGGATAAAAAACGAAGAGGAAGCAAAAAAAATAAGATCACAAACCCTGAATGCGCGATCCGAAACCATCTTTGAGAAACCGTCGTTTCGAACGGGTATTTCTCATCAAAGGTGTTTGATTCCGGCAACCGGATTTTTTGAATGGATGGATTTTGGCGGAAAGAAATATCCTCATTTTATTTTTCTTAAAAATCAGCCTTTGTTTTGTTTCGGAGGAATTTCAGCTGTTTGGACAGACAAATTAACAGGTGAGTGTATTTCTACTTTTTCCATCATAACTACGGAGGCGAATCCATTGTTGCAAAGGATTCACAACATCAAAAAAAGAATGCCACTGATTGTGCCTGTTCAAGAGTATGCTTCATGGCTTAATCCAGACCTGAAAAAGGAAGAAATCAACGCTTTACTACTTCCATATCCGAACAATGAAATGGATGCGTATACAATAGGCAAGGAGATTTCAAAAAAAACCTCCGACACGAATGTGCCAGAGGTTTTGGAAAAATGTATATACCCCGAATTGTGGGCCTGTGACTAATTTATAAATCGGCAGTCTTTATTTTTTTGGGTGTTGAAACTTTCAGACTCATTTTTTTTCCGTTTCTCATTAGATCAACATTGAAGCTACTCGATTGCTCCGCTATTTTCAACAATTCTCTGGCTTCGTCTGTATTGGTTACTTCTTGTCCTCCAATGCCTGTGATGATATCCATTTTCTTTATGCCTGCAGCTGCAGAAACTGAGTTTTCTGTTACTTCCAAAACTTCGACACCATTTCCTTCGTTAAGATCACGAATCTTTAAACCAATTTTTGGTTTTTTTGAAACCTGAACCTGAATATCCATGTTGTTCATTCCTAACTCGTCTCCAGTTATATTTTCCAATAAAATTTCACCTTCTCCGTCTACAAATGGCGGGGGAGGTGGAGGGAAAGGCCTTCTGACGTTGGGGAAAGGCATGCCTTGGCTCTGACGATCTGTAATGATCATTGTTTTGCGAGTGACTTTTTTCTTCAATTGTAGCTCAGCATCCATTTTCTTTTCTTTACCATCACGAATAAACGAGATTGTAACTTTTTCTTTTGGACTTTTAGCTTGGATTGCGTTTGATAAATCTTCTGGAGAGCTGATTTTTTCCTTGTTGATTTGAGTGATGATGTCACCTATCAATAACCCTGCTTTTTCAGCCGCTGATCCTTGAGAAACAGCCATAACTTCGGCTCCTTTTTTATTGTATTCTGTGGTAACACCAAGAAAAGTAGTACTGTCAATGGTTTCTGTCATGGTACGATTCATGCCATCTTCGTTCATTCCTTCTCCATTGAATCTTCTGCGAAATTGCATTACGGGTTTTCCATCGTGTAGTCTCATTTTTCTCTTCATAATGGTAACACCATCTTCATTGAATTCCATTAGAGGCTTTCCATTGATCATTACGTCCTCGCCATCAATAGATATATTAATAGATGTTTCTTTACCACCATCCTTTCTGATGATGATTTCCTGTCTTTTATTTTGTATCGAATCCATTTCTTGAGCAATGGCGGTGCTTGAGAAAGCAATTGCACTTACAGCAGCGAAAACAGGGAATAATTTATTCATATTTGATTCAAAATTTTATGTACGAAATTATTAGTAGTTCAAAATTAGTTGAATATCTCATTGCAAGCAAATGAATTTGAACTTTTTTTCGGAAGATTGGATGATCTCTGTCAATCTAGGATATAAGCATTCTAACTGCAGCAATCACTTCTTCGAATTGAGTGATGTCTTGCCCACCTGCAGTAGCAATGTTTTTTTGTCCTCCTCCTCCTCCTTTGATGAGTGGTCCGATTGTTTCTTTGATTAATTTTCCGGCATCCAGTTTTTTTGCTTCAGCAACCGTTTCGCTTATGCCAACGGCAACATAGGCTTTACCTCCGATGTTGCTGCAAAGCACGATAAGGTGATCGTGGATGTGGTGTTTCAGATCTAAGCAAAGTTTTTTCAATGCATCTGCATGAGGAACTTCAGTGATTGCTCCGATGAAGCTGACATTATTTATGATTTCATCTTTTTGTAATAGTTCGTTTCGTATGCCAACGAGCTGTCTAGCTTCGAGCGACTCAATCCTTTTGTTTAAAACAGAAATTTCTGAAAGCATTTGTTCAACGCTGTGTGCTAGGTCTTTCGGATTCTTGAGCAACTCTTTGGTTTGCTGTAATTCATTGAGTTGTTCTTCTATCAGCAATTCTGCAGCTCTTCCACAAACGGCCTCAACTCTTCTTACACCAGCTGCTACGGCTGACTCGGAACGTATTTTGAAGATGCCAAGTTCTCCCGTTGAGCCCACATGGGTTCCGCCACAGAGTTCAACAGAAAATTCAGGGTCCATTACCACTACGCGAACCACATCTCCGTATTTCTCTCCGAACAATGCCATGGCACCCAGTGCTATAGCTTCGTCTTTAGACATTGATTTTATAACTACAGGATGATTCTGTCTGATTTTTTCATTCACAAT
>JBDLUO010000122.1:0-4707 GCA_039805285.1 Bacteroidota bacterium | reverse complement strand
ATGTTGATGTTATTCTTAGTAAATGTAATGCTTAATCAGAATATCTGTGGCCTGCATTAACCCATTGTGTAATCTGAGATTGTTGTGTTGTAGTTAATGGGGCAGAAGGAGGCATTTGTCTGAGTGTATAAGGTTGAAAGCAAGCGCCTTTGATTTGGTTCCATTTCGATACGATTGAGCAATCGTTGTCAAAATTATATCCGCCGTCATTTTGGCCATTTAGATGACATCCAGAACATTTGGATCTGATTATGGTTCTGACATTCGTAAAATTTGGGCCCATCGAAGCGGTGGATACGGTTACAGCTTGTGTGCTTGTACATCCGTTCGCATCTTTAACACCAATGGTGTAGCTGCCTGCTGCCAATCCAGAAAAAACATTGCTGGCTTGATAAGCGCCGCCATTGTTGTTGTATGTATATCCGTTAGAACCGGTAGCGCTTACGGAGATGCTTCCATTGTTTGCAGGGGTAGAGCAAGGGACAACATTTGATGCGGTTGGTGTAATGTTGATGTTTATTCCAGTACATGGATTGCTTGCCGTAAGTGTGATTTGACGTGTGCCTATACAACCGTTGCTGTTTTTAGCGGTAATGGTATAAGTTCCTGCAGCAAGATTATTAAATGTTCCGCTCGCTTGAAAATTTGTACCGTCTTTGCTGTACGTATATGTTCCAGCAGGAGACGCGGAAGCCGTTATAGAACCATTGGTTTGTCCAGTAGTTGGATTGGTTTGAGATGCACTAACGGTTATGGTTACGCCAGTACATGGATTTGTGCTTCCCAAGGCAACAGTGCTAGATCCAATGCATCCTGCACTGCTTTTGGCAGAGATTGTATAATTCCCCTGAGCAATCCCAGTGAATGTATTTGAAGATTGATAAGCACCTCCGTTTATGCTGTAAGTGTAAGTTCCTGCAGGAGTTACACTGGCTGTTATTGATCCATTTGATTGTCCAGTTGTTGGATTGGTCGTAGTTGTGGTTACATTGATTGTAATTCCGGTACAAGGGTCTGTAGTTCCAATTAGGATTGGTTTGGTTCCTGTGCATCCATTTGCATTTTTAGCGGTAATGGTATAGTTTCCTGCAGCAAGATTTGTAAAGGTTCCAATCGCTTGAAAATTCAATCCGTCTATGCTATATGTGTATGTTCCTGCCGGAGACGCGGTGGCTGTAACAGAACCATTTGTTTGACCCGTGGTAGCGTTGGTTACAGTTGTAGAGAGTGAAATGTTAATGCCAGTGCATGGATTGGTACTGCCTACAACAACTTGAATCGTGTCTGCACATCCTGCACTATTTCGCCCGATGATGGTGTAAAGTCCGGCAGGAATATTATTGTAAATACCTGTCGTATTAGACGGTCCAGAATTTAAACTAAATGAAAATCCTTCTCCTCCTGTTGCTGTCACAGTTATTGTACCATTCGCATTTCCTTGGGTAGCAGGTGTAGCGCTTCCTGAAATCTCAAAGTTTAAATCGTCACAATTTACCGGCAGCACATGCTGACAGGAGGAAAAGAAGTTGCTAATTGTGAGGAGTAAAAGAAATAGAGGGAATAGGGTACGAATTTTCATACAGCGTTAGATTTGAGGAGTAAATAAAAATAAAAAATCTCTAATCTACTTTGTATAAAAATCGTGCCAAACTTTTCACAAATCGTAAAACAATAAAAAAGCCATCAAAAAAATGATGGCTTTATAAAAAATTAAGGATGAAAATTAGTTCGTGTATCCGTGACCTGCATTAACCCATGCGGTTATGATTTGTTTTTCTGATGCGTTTAATGGGTTAGCAGATGGCATGTTTCCCAATACAACACATCTATTGTTAATGGTGCTCCAATTAGAAACGATATTGCATTTGCTGTCTAAGTTGAGTCCTCCATTGCTACCACCGTTGGTATGACAGTTGGCACATCTGTTGTTGATTAAGGTAACAACATTGTTAAGTAAGGTTCCGCTAGGTACTGTAGATACAGATACAGCTTGTGTTTTGGTGCATCCATTGGCATCTTTCACTCCAATGGTATAAGAACCTGCATTTAATCCAGCGAAACTGTTGCCTGATTGATAAGCTCCACCATTAATGTTGTACGTTAAACCGGTAGAACCTGAAGCCGTTACGGTTATGCTGCCAGTATTTGTAGGGGCACAACCTGCGGCAGGTGTTGATGAAGTGGAAATGGTGATTGTAACAGAAGCGCATGGATCTGTATTGTTTGGAGTTGTGGTTGTTTCTTTTTTGCAACTTACAAATGCAATTCCTCCAAATAAAATTGCCATTACAGCAGTTAATGTTTTATTCATTGTCTTTAAAATTTTAGAATTTTTTTTGTGACATTAAAGTTAATTGAAATACTATGAAGCGAAGCTTGTTTTTATCATATTTGTGAGGTCTACTTCAACCATTCTTTTTGCGGTGATGATCATATTACAAAAAGCCTTTGCTCCGGAAATGCCATGTCCGATAACGACAGGTTTAGAAACGCCAAGCACGGGTACCCCGCCATAAGATTCGAAATTGAAACGGTTGAGATGTTCGTCGTTTATGTTTCTTCTTTTTACAAGGTCGTAAAAGCTTTCGGCAAATTTGAGTAGAACATTTCCCGTAAAACCATCGCATACCATCACATCAGATTTATCAATAAGAATATCACGTCCTTCGATATTGCCGACGAAATGGATCTGTTGATTTTCTTTTAATAGAGGGTATGTAGCTTGCGCAAGGATATTTCCTTTGCCTTCCTCTTCTCCTAAATTGATCAGTCCGACACGTGGATTTGAAATGCGGAGTACTTTTTCTGCAAATAATGAACCTAAGATAGCAAACTGATTCAGGTTTTCTGGTTTGCAATCCGAGTTTAATCCTACATCGAGAAGAAGTCCGAGTGTGCCGTCTTCTCTCGGAATGTAAGCTCCGATGGTTGGACGAATAACGCCTTCAATGGTTTTGATGCTAAAAAGAGAACCGACCATCATGGCTCCGGTGTTACCAGCGCTTATGAATGCATCGATGTTGTTGTTTGCGAGTTGGTGAAAGCCGACTGCAATAGACGAGTCAGTTTTTTCTTTGAGAGCACGTGTGGGGTGTTCGTGCATTTCAATAAACTGACTGGTATGTATTATGCTGATTTGTTGATCCGGTATTTTGTATTTTACCAGTTCGGAACGAATTGCATTTTCGTCGCCAAGTAAAGTGAGGTGACAATCGGAATCTGGGCAATTGAAATAATCAAATATGCCTCTAGCTGCTTCTGCAGGTGCAAAATCGCCACCCATCATGTCTACTCCAATGTTTGTCATGCCTTGAGGGTTAAAATAAAATTCCAAAACCGCGAGCTATAGATATCTTCCCGGTTTTGGAATACATGAACAAATGAATAATTATGATTAGGCTCTAAGAGGAGCTTTTTCTGCTACTAATTTTCCTTTGTAATACAATTTTCCTTCACTTGTGTGTGCGCGGTGACGAACGTGAGTTTCGCCAGTTAGAGAATCCACGCTCAACGTGGGTTCTGAAGCCTTGTAGTGCGTTCTTCTTTTGGCACTGCGCTGCTGCGAATGACGTCGTTTGGGATTAGGCATGGCTTTGTTTTTTTATTTTGTTTACGATCTTTTAATATATATCAATTATCCTTGAACTTGTCTAATCCTTTCCAGATGTTGTTGGAAACGGCCTCAGATTGGTTCTCTTTCATCACTTTCAGTTTTTCAAGAACTTCTTTGTTGCATGTAGATTCTCCGTTTTCATCAACCGTGCAACATTTTTGCATCGGAACACTGAGTAAAACGAACTCATACAACCAATTTTCTACATTGAGGTGGCTTTCATTCCGAGAAATGTAAAAAACATCAGGATCTTCCTCTTGTTCATTCATTTCATCCGGGTTGTCAACCAATTTCACCAGCATTTTGAACTCATCCCAAAGATCTATTTTCAATGGGTTTCCACACCTGTCGCAAATGGATCCGGTAGAACCTCCAATTTCAAAGGTCAACATCATAAAACCAATGTTTTTGTCTAACATCAATTTTACTTGTGCCTTGGGTTGTTCAAAATCTGTAACACCTCTCTCTATAAAGAACTTCTCATCTAGGTCATATAGAAACTCGTGCAATCCGGGCTTCAATCCTACAAAAGCAATCTCATACGCCCGGTTGTTTGCCATAGACCTTCGATTAAAGGAGGGCAAAGTTAGTCTTTTTTTGATAAAAAAGGAATAAATGCAGGATTAATATCCCTAAAATCGCCATCAACCCTTCATTTTCAAAGGTTTGTGCTTTAAAACTGGGTAAAGATAGGGGGAGAAACTTAATTTTATGGCATCTTAATATGGCTTCATTGGATCATTTTATCTTATTGCTCAAAAGAAATCGCTTAAACATAGTTGTTGCAATAGCGACTGTGATCACTTTTTTATTCTCCCGAAGTTCCTCATTCGTAGAATCCGAATACGCTAATGGGTTTTTCCGTGTATGGGTCAAGGGCATTCCAAAGGCAACATCGTTCGTTCCGTTTTCTGTTGGAGACTTATTTTACCTCTTTTCTTTCCTTTATTTGGGGTATAGACTATTCTATTTTATAAAAAGTAAAAGTGATTCAAGTGCTGAAAGCAAATGGAAACGATTTTTTTTGCGCTCAAGTAAGTATTTGAAATATTTGCTTGTACTCTATTTGATTTTTCTTTGGATCTGGGGTTTGC
>JBDLUO010000121.1:0-7737 GCA_039805285.1 Bacteroidota bacterium | reverse complement strand
ATTTCCCCACTTTAACTTCGAAGCCAGCTTCTTTGGCAGCTTTTTCTGTATAACCAACCGAAGCAACTTCTGGTGTGGTGTAGGTACAACCTGGAATATTGTTGTAATCCATCGGCTCTGGCTTATGTCCGCTTAAATGCTCAGCTGCATTGATGCCTTCTTTTGCCGCAACGTGAGCAAGCGCTTGTCCGGGTGTGCAATCTCCAATCGCATACAATCCTGCAACGCTGGTTTGTTGATTCGCATCAACTATAATTTTTCCTTTATCGGTTTTGATGCCAAGGGCTTCTAATCCAAGATTTTCGATGTTGGCAATTACACCAACTGCGCTCAAAAGAATATCCGCTTCCAAAACAACTTCTCCAGTTGCTGTTTTTACCGTTGCTTTTACTCCGGCACCTGTGGTATCCACTTTGGTTACTTCGCTGCTGGTCATGATGGTCATGCCTTGCTTCTTAAACTGCTTTTCCATTTCCTTGCTGATGTCTTCATCTTCAACAGGTAAAATACGAGGAAGGAATTCTACGATGGTCACTTTGGTTCCCATGCTATTATAGAAATAAGCAAATTCAGACCCAATGGCTCCTGATCCGCAAATGATCATGCTTTTGGGTTGCCCAGGAAGGGTCATCGCTTCGCGGTATCCAATGATTTTTTTGCCATCAATTGGCATAGTCGGCAACTGACGAGCACGTCCGCCTGTAGCCAAAATGATGTTTTTAGCGTCTAGGGTTTGTTTGCTGTTGTCGGCAGCGGTCACTTCAAGTTTGGTAGGGGTAAGCAGTTTACCGTTACCCATAATTACATCAATCTTGTTTTTCTTCATCAAGAATTGAATCCCTTTGCTCATTTTATCCGCAACACCTCTACTTCTTTTAATTACTTCTTCAAACTCAGCAATGGCACTGTCTATTTTGATGCCATAGTCTTTGGCGTGTTTTGCATATTCAAAAACCTGAGCACTCTTCAACAATGCTTTGGTCGGGATACAACCCCAGTTTAAACAAATACCTCCCAGACTTTCTCTTTCCACAATGGCTACTTTCTTTCCGAGTTGACTGGCTCTAATGGCAGCCGGATATCCACCGGGTCCGCTTCCAAGTACGATAACGTCGTATGTCATGATTTAGATGTTTAGTTTGATGGCGAAATTAGGTTTTTCTATGCAGAAAATAATGGATTCTAAAGGGAAAAGTAACGCAAGCCAAACAAGATGTTTATCCTTATTTCATTTCTCTCCAGATAGATTCTGATGAACACCTGAAGTATGAGGCTTTTTGGGAGGATCATCCAATGATGAAATTCAATCAGATTATTGGTCTTTTTCTTCCGTTTTATCATTCCTTTTTTCAGCAATGATGCGAAGTGAACTGATGGAAACATTAAGTTCAAATCCAATCAAAATCGCAAGGGAATTGATATAAATCAGTGCCATAACCATCATAATCGTTCCAATAGATCCGTACAAAACGTTGTACCGGCCAAAATTATTTACGAAAACTGAAAATCCAACCGACGACAATAAGCATAAAAAGGTAGTTGTGATGGTGCCAGGCGAAGCAAGTTTCCATTTTCTTTCTACAGATGGGGCATATTTAAAAATGAATCCTATTGCATAATACAGCAATAGAATAATCATAACCCATCGAATATTGGAAATGAAATCTCTTAATCCTTCGTTTTTTACCAACCATTCCAAAAGTGCACCCTGGGTAATCAATAAAATAAAAAACAACAGAAACAGTCCGAAAATCAAAACCGTCAGTTTTATTGCCGTCCAACGAGACAATAACCCTATTCTTTTTTCAAATCCAAGGTATTTTTTCTTGTTGAATGAAATGATCAATCCCATCATCGCATTGGATGCGAAATATAACGATGTGAGAAGTCCGAACGACAGCAATGCGATTCTGTCTTCGTAGATAAATGAGTCTACAATTTTAATTACCTCTTTGTTATAAGTGGCTGAAGGAACGATATCATAGATTAAACTATGTAACTGGTCTTGTATGGATTTTTTTGAGATAAAGGGTAGATTGGGAATTAGCGTGAATAGAAAAAGCAAAGAGGGTGGAATCGCCATGATGAAATTGTAAGAGATGGCTGATGCTCGCTCTGTGAGTCCTTCCGCTTTAATTTGCTTGTAAAAGAAACGCAATACATCATAAAGAGGGACACCTTCAAATCCAGGTAGGATCAATGTCTTTGTTCGGTTAAGAACAAAAGCCAGTGGTGTTTTGGTTATTAATATGCGTTCTAATTTTGTCAATTTATTTCTTTTTGCCGGCAATTAAACTATCCAATGCCTGTTGGTATTGTTTTGCAAATCGTTGATGTTCGGCATATGTACTCGAGAAGTTTGAATACCCTTTAAAGTCCGGTTTTGCTACAAAGAAAATATGTTCAGACGGCTCCGAATCCAACACCTCATCAATGGTTTCCATCGATGGGGTACAAATTGGCCCCGGTGGCAATCCTTTTTGATAATAGGTGTTGTAAACCGAAGGATGATCGAGGTGTTTGTGCATGATTCTGGTAAGGGTAAAATTTCTCATTGCGAATTTAACCGTAGGGTCTGCCTCAAGCTTCATTCCTTTTTTTATCCTGTTCATATAGACTCTAGCAATTTTTCCTTTATCTTCTTTTTTGTTTGTTTCTTCTTCTACAATACTGGCAATGGTATAAATTTCTTGCGTTGAAAATCCGAGTGCTTTTGCTTTTTCTGTTCTTTCTCCTTCCCAAAAATAATCGTGTTGTTTTTGCAGTCTCTTCAATAAATCTGGCAAAGGCGTATTCCACCAAAATAAGTATGAGTTCGGTATCAGCAAGGTCATAAGGGTAGAGGTGTCTACGCCTAATGTTTTCAGTGAATCGTTGCTGTTCAAATACAACATGGCTTCTTCGTAATCGATATCGAATTTCTCGTTTATTTTTTTTGCCAGATCCGCTCTGGTTCTCAATTTGGTAATTACGAATCTTACTTCGGCCTGTCTGCCATTTTTGAGCATTCGAACCAAAGAAAAAAGACTCATTCGGGCCGTGATTTGATATTTACCAGGTCTGATGTTGTTTTCATAATTCATCAGTTTAGATAATAGTCCGAATGTGAAGATTGGGTTGACCATTTCGTTGATACTCAGACTGTCTTTCACTTGATCTAGATCGGAACCCTTAGGAATGTAGAGGTATTTTTTATTCGGATTGGAAACGGTTGGTCCAAACATCAGCCAAAGCGAAGTAATGGCAAGTGTACCGACGATAATGAGAAAAATGGATGATTTCTTTTTCATGAATTGATTTACAAGGCAAAATAAAATAAAAAACCCCGCATTGTAGCGGGGAATGATATTTTAACAGATTGTATTTAGTTTGAATCCGCTGCTGCAGGTGCTGTTGTAGCAGCAGGAGCAGGAGCAGTCATCGGAGCAGTATTTGCTGGAGTCGCTGCTTTTTGTTGTGGTGTAGTAGAGATGTTGTTGATTAGGTCGTTGTCTTCTTTTCCACCTTCAGCTGGAATGAATGCTGGAGAAAGTACACAAAGCAATCCAACAACAGCTGCAAAAATCCAGGTTCCTTTTTCAAGTACGTCTGTAGTTTGCTTAACACCCATCAATTGATTGCCTACACCACCGAATGTGCCGGATAGTCCACCACCTTTTGGGTTTTGAATTAAAACGATGAATCCGAGGATCAAAGAGGCGATAATGATTAAAGCTCCGAATAGTACCAACATATCAAATGGCTTTTAATTGTTCAATTTTGTCGGCAAAGTAAACGCTTTTGGAAGGATTTTGCAAACTTAATTTATGAAAAATGGCTTCTGCCTTATCTAATTTACCTTGTTTCATATAAATATCAGCCATGGCTTCGGTGATGATTTCGGTATTTTGATTGCTTTTTTCAGCCATTTTTTCTACTTGTACATCCAGATTTGCTGTTGTAGGCGGATGGGAACCATGCACTTTTTTCATGGTTTTTAACCATGCCGTGAATGATTTCAATTGTTTACCAAGCTGGTCGTTTGGTGCAACTTCTTCAGAAAGTTTGATGCCTTGAGCTGCGAAATAATCGCTGGTAAAAAGGGGTTCGAAAAGGAGTTCTTCTTTTTCTTTCTCTTCTTGTATGTGTTTTCGGGTGAGCAAGGTTTCTGAAGTTTCAGCTTTTTGAATCAGCGTTTCATCTATCTCAATCTTGATTCCTGTTTTTATTGGGTTTCTTTCTTGATGTATTTGAAAATGGAGCAAAAATGGGTTATTGTAGTGCAAGGCGGTTTTCGAAGCGATGGAACAATAATCTGAGTGGCTTGAATTTGTCTCTCTCAGCAAGAAATAATGAAGCGGTCCAAAATAGGGAAATTCATTGGCGCAGTCTTGTAAAAATGTCCTGCTTTCAGTGTCTTTCAGGTTTTTATTGAACAGGTTCTTGAATAAGGTTTCTTGCATGTTTCAAAGCTAAAAAAAAGGAAGGAGATTTCATATTACCAATTGGAGAATATTTTATTGAATATCTCGTCTGTCAGGTTTTTAACCATTTCCTCGTTCAAGTTTGTCTCTGCTTGTGATAAACTGAGGTTGGCATCAAAATCGTATGTTCTCACCAGATCTGTTTCAATGTTCTTTTTTTCATCTTTATTGTTCCTGAAACTCAGATGAAATCCGACAGTCAGCCTATTTCCAGCAGAGTTATTTCCTGTAATACTGATGGTAGAGGTATAATATTGAGATACATAGCCACTGATATCATAATCGGCGTCGCTGTTGTTGGTTTGTCTGAGTCTGGTTATGTTGATGATTTTTTGCTTTACTTTTTCTGTAAGCTGTGGACTCAACTGCGCATTTACATATTGTGCTTTATTCTCGAAATAATTTACGCGAAAGCTGGTTATTTCAGGTGGAATAGGAGAGGAATCATTAAAAGAATATCGGCATGTGGCGTAAGAGAATACGTATAATATCAGGGTAAAAATGAGGACTCTTTTTAATTTGGATTCCATTTGCCGATTTATTTGGATGGGTTGAAAATAATCATTTAAAGGTGCTCGATGTCGTATTCTTTGAGCTTTCTATATAGGGTTCTTTCGCTGATGCCAAGGTCTAAGGAAGCATCTCTTCTTTTTCCTCTGTGCTTTTTGAGGGCTTTGATGATGAGTTCTTTCTCTTTATCTATGATGCTTAGTGATTCTTCTACTTCTTCATGAACCGTTGCGTTGTTTCCACTGATGATGACTGCTGGAGAATGGCTGCTTGTATTATGGGTTACAGGCATAGAAAATTCTCCGATGGAAGATATGTGAGGTTCATTGGTAAACACAGGTCTGTGTTGAGCCATACCCGGGTTTTGCATGATATCGAATATCATTTTTTTTAGTTCATTTACATCTTTCTTCATATCAAAGAAAAGTTTGTAAAGGATCTCTCTTTCATTCGCAAATTCTGCCTGACTTACGACTCCGGGTCCAGCATTCAACATGGGTAAACGGCTCTGCTGATTCTCGGGCAGAAACTCCCTCAACGCGTAAGAATCTATTGTTTTGTCCTTGCTTAAAACCGAAATTTGTTCAGCGATATTTTTGAGTTCTCTTACATTGCCTGGCCAAGAATATTGGATCATTACCTGCTTTGCATCATCGGTAAGGTGAACAGGAATGGCTTTGTATCTTTCTGCAAAATCATTCACAAATTTTCGGAATAGGAGCAGTATATCTTCCTGTCTGTCTCGCAATGCCGGTACTCTTATAGGTACGGTATTGAGTCTGTAATATAAATCCTCTCTAAACTTATTCCGTTGTGTGAATTCCAGCAAATCTTTATTTGTGGCAGCGATCACACGCACATCTGTTTTTTGAACTTTGCTGCTACCCACTCTTATGTATTCGCCCGTTTCCAACACCCTCAATAATCTGGCTTGTGTTCCCAATGGCATTTCTCCGATTTCATCTAAGAAAATCGTACCTCCATTCACGGTTTCAAAATACCCTTTTCTGCTGTCAACAGCACCAGTAAATGATCCTTTCTCATGACCGAATAGTTCAGAGTCTATGGTGCCTTCTGGAATGGCGCCGCAGTTTACGGCGATAAACGGATTGTGCTTTCTTGCCGATAAGGAATGAATGATCTGCGAAAATACTTCCTTACCAACCCCGCTTTCTCCATTGATTAGCACACTCAGGTCTGTATTGGCAACTTGTATAGCCACATTCAGCGCATGATTAAGTGCTCCTGAATTTCCAATGATGTTGAACCTGTTTTTTATGAGTTGCTGATCCATGATTTATTGGTTTTCTATGGCTTTACCGATAAGGGTTCCTGCTGTGCAAGAATCAATGTTAACCCATGCATAATCACCAGGTTTCATTCCTTCCATTTTCGGAAATACAACCACTTTATTCTGATCGTTGCGGCCGTAAAATTCATCTGTATTTTTCTTCGAATTTCCTTCAATCAATACCTTGAATGTTTTATTTACATCAGCTTGCATACTTTCTAGGGAGTGTATCCTGTGCAATGCTACCATTTCTTGTAATCGTCTTTTCTTTACGTCTAAGGGTACATCATCAACAAATCTTCTGGCAGCAAGGGTTCCAGGTCTTTCCGAATAAAAGTACATGTATGCCAAATCAAAATGGCAATATTGCATCAAGGTCATAGAATCGTTATGATCTTCTTCGGTTTCAGTACAAAATCCGGTAATCATATCCGTTGAAATTCCACAGTCTGGAAGGATTTCTCGAATTCGATTGAATTTAGCGATATACCATTCTCTGCTGTATGTTCGATTCATCATTTGTAACATTCTGGTGCTGCCACTTTGAACCGGCAAGTGAATGTAATTGCAAATGTTGTCGTATTTCCTGATGGTAAACAGAACCTCATCTGTTATGTCTTTGGGGTGGGAGGTAGAAAAACGAACTCGAAGCAGGGGTGAAATCAATGCAACCTTTTCCAACAATTCAGCGAAAGTTACTTGTCTTTCATTTTTTTCATCCCTCCAATAGTAACTGTCTACATTTTGTCCCAAAAGGGTCACTTCTCTGTATCCTTCTTCAAAAAGCTGCTGGCATTCAGCGATAATGCTTTCTGCAGAACGACTTCTTTCACGGCCTCTTGTAAAGGGAACGACGCAAAAGGAACACATGTTGTTACAACCTCGCATAATGCTCACAAAAGCATTGATTCCGTTGCTGTTTAAACGTATTGGAGAAATATCCGCATAGGTTTCTTCTCGACTCAACAATACATTGATCGATTTTTGTCCTGTTTCAGCTTCTTCGATGAGTCTGGGTAAAGTTCTATAGGCATCGGGTCCGATTACAATATCAACGAGTTTCTCTTCTTCTAATAAATCGGTTTTTAAACGTTCGGCCATGCAACCCATAATTCCGATGAGTAAAGAAGGCTTCTGCTTTTTTAATGACCTAAACTCGGTCAATCTTTTGCGTATTCTTTCTTCTGCTTTTTCTCTGATAGAACAGGTATTGATGAGAATGATGTCTGCTTTTTCTGTGTCGCTCGTGCAGCCAATGTTCTCCTCATTCAGAATCGAGGCAACCACTTCGCTATCTGCAAAATTCATGGCACAGCCATAGCTTTCTATGTACGCGTGCTTGGTATACACCTTCGTATTTTTCTCCATTATTTCTAACGCTTCTCCTTGTCTCGACTCATCGTGCAACAAAACTGAATGATCTTCCTTCATGAAAGTGAATTTTTTCTACGCAAAGTTAACCATTTGAAATAA
>JBDLUO010000120.1:0-2607 GCA_039805285.1 Bacteroidota bacterium | reverse complement strand
TTCTGGTATTCAAAACGTAAGAACCAGCATCCAAACGACCGCTATAAGCACGGAAGAACGCTAGACGACCTACGAATGGATCGGTCATAATTTTAAACGCCAATGCAGAGAATGGTTCTTTAGCATCTGCTTTTCTTACCAATTCATCACCACTGTCTGGATGTGTACCCTTTACCGCTTCGATGTCCAAAGGACCAGGCAAGTAACGGCAGATTGCATCAAGTGCAGTCTGAACACCTTTGTTTTTGAATGAAGAACCACACATCATCGGAATAATAGAAATGTCGATTACCGCCTTACGGATTGCTTCGTGCATTTCTTGTTCTGTGATGGTATTTGGATCGTCAAAGAATTTTTCAAGTAGTTTCTCATCGTATTCAGCAACTGCTTCTACAAGATGTTGTCTCCACTCGTTCACTTCATCAACCATATCTTCTGGAATAGGAACAACTTTGTAAGTCATACCCTGGGTTGCATCATCCCAAACCATTCCTTGCATGGTAATCAAATCTACCACACCTTTAAAGTTATCTTCTGCTCCGATTGGCAATTGTAAAGGAACTGCTTTAGCTCCCAACATTTCTTTTACTTGTTTTACCACGTTCAAGAAATCAGCACCGCTTCTGTCCATTTTGTTTACAAATCCAATACGTGGAACGCGATAACGGTTTGCCTGACGCCAAACGGTTTCTGACTGTGGCTCAACACCTGATACAGCACAGAACAAAGCCAACAATCCATCAAGTACACGAAGTGAACGTTCTACTTCTACTGTAAAATCCACGTGACCTGGAGTATCGATGATGTTAAACTTAAATTGTTTTGTGTCTGGACCTTTAACCCCTTGAACGGTAGGAAAATTCCAGAAACATGTAGTTGCAGCTGAAGTAATTGTGATACCTCTTTCCTGCTCTTGAGCCATCCAGTCCATGGTGGCTGCTCCTTCGTGTACCTCTCCGATTTTGTGATTTACACCGGTGTAGTAGAGGATACGCTCGGTTGTGGTGGTTTTACCTGCATCAATGTGTGCGGCAATACCGAAATTCCGTTGATAACGCAAATCTGCCATCTTGATTAAAATTTAGTGTTGAAAAAAATTAATATATACTTAGAAAATGCCCCAATTGGGGAGCGGACGAATCGTCCTGGGATGATATGAAGGTTATGCTCTCATGTTGTGCTAATTTGTTCGGTTAATGAAACTTAATTTCCGAATCCATTAGCGGCGCAAAGGTAATGAAATATACGGTTTGTACAAGAGTCTTGTTGTTTTTTTATGGTCAAACGTGTTGTTTTGAACAATGGTTTCTTTAATTTTCAGTTTAAATTTTATTTCATGCTTAGGGTTTTAATGACTGTTTCTCTTTTTTTGATTGCATTAGTCTCTCAGGCTCAATCTGATAGCGCAATTACGCCGATAGCCAAAACACCTCCGTTTTCTTACAAAAGAGATTTCAAATCTTTGATTGATAGCAGCCAGGACATTAGCAGTAGCCTATACTATCCTGTACTTTTATCGAGGTTTTTATCCAATGATTCCAGTTTAACCAACCAGGAAGTACTCACTTTAATGATCGGATTTACCGAAAATCCGAAGTACAAACCGCTAGAAGACATGGAAAAAGAGGAGGAAATCTATGATCTAACAAAAAAAGGACAGTTTGTTGATGCTTTGGCACAATCCATTCCGTATTTAAAATCTCATCCATTGAGTCTTTTGGTATTAAGGGAAACCTCATATGCCTATGGAAGATTGAGTAAATATTATGAAAGAGAGCAGATTTTCGATACGGCAATTATTTTTATGGATAGTTCCAATTACTACATGTCTTTGAATGATAAAATCATGGAAGCCATGATTTACAGCGGAAAGGGAAGGAGTGCTGAGGCGCCTATTTTTTCGTTAGGACTCGCAGATGGAGAACATTTCACATTCAACGTAGGATTCAAAATAGAAAAAAAAGATACGGATTGGAACAGGAACGGCGATTTTTTGGAAAAAATTACAGCGGCAGATAATTTAACTGCGAAGGATTTTTATTTCGTGATTCAACATGCAAAACAAAAAATTGACGATGAAAAAGCAAACGAGTTAGCTGCGAAAAAATCAAAAAAAGAAAAGAAGAAAGAGCAAGAAAAGAAAGACCAAGAAAAGAAAAAAGAGGGCTCTGCTTTTAAATCAGAAAAGCCAGACAAGAAATCGAAAGGCAAAAGACCTGCACCTGTATTTGATGATCGTAATTCCGACTCAACATTAACTCAATCTCCCGCGCCGCTTTCAAGTGATTCTTCAGTTAATGTTCAAGCTGTTCCTCCAGATTCAAATTCCACGGCGGTTCCTACATCAGAAAAAACAATTGCACCAGTCATTGAAACGCAACCAAACCCAGAACTAAAACAAGAGCCCAATCCTGAGCCTAAGCAAGAACCAAAACAAGAACCTGCAGTGCAACAGCAAGCTGGATCTGCAGATAAGCCCAGAATATAAAGTTTATTTATACCGTTTTTTAAGAGGGGTTATGCTACCATTCAATAAGATAGATGATCTTACAAGGTCCTTTGATGGCGTATGTTTCACTTAAATAGCGTTGTTGTTCGGGTTTAGAA
>JBDLUO010000119.1:0-21295 GCA_039805285.1 Bacteroidota bacterium | reverse complement strand
GAACTCAACAATCCATTGTAGTAAATAACACTGTCACTAAATTGTACATGCACTTGTACCAAATCGGTAGATATGGATTGTCCGTCATTAACAATCAACATTACAGCATAAGTTTGTCCATTGTTTGATGGCATGATTTGCAGCTTTGGAAACTTAGTGAGTGTGTCACTCATTTGTAATCCAGCTGGAACAACCCAACGATACTGTAAAGAATCGAGATTTGCATCATAAGAAGCTGATCCATTCAAGGAAATCAGCCCAGGCCTGTATATCGTGGTATCGTCGCCCGCATTTGCAATTGGAATGCTGTTTGCATTGATCCATTCCCATTCTATTGACGCTGGATTGAAACCCGACTTCCCACTGCTGTATTTTTTGAAAACTGAGGTTGGCACCAACATCTTATAGATGCCTTCCGAAGCATTAATGCTGCTTATTCCGTAAAGTCTAAATGCAGAATCATTCAATTGAACAATTTGCAATCCTTGTTTCGACAAAACCTGATTGTTTCGGGTGAACACCAACGCATTCATCAAACCAGAGGTATCAAGTGGTTGTGCATTGAAAATCAAAGTCAAGCTGTCTATCTGATTATTGCTTTGTGTGGACGCCAATGGAATCCATCTGGCAGAGAGTGGAACCTCATCTACAAATAGATTCTTTTCTACAATGCCAAAATTGCTATTGGTGTCAAAGGCAATAACTTTTATTCCAGTATTTCCACCAATCAATAAGCGGCAGGAAACACTCTGTATACCTGGTGCTACATTATATAAAATGCGAAGCGTTGATTCTCCCGAAGGATCAGTTTGTATTATTTTTATTTGAGTCGCCGAATCTAACACCTCAAATTGTACATTGATATTTTTTTCTGAGGTTACTCCATCTGTATTAGAATATCCATAATCAGGAGAAACAACCAAATTGGATACAATTGATGATGCACTTCGATTAACCGTCCAACTGATTTGTTGAGAATCGAGATTGTTATTTCCAATTTGATCTTTTATCAATTCGTAATAAACTTTCAAAGAGTATTCTCCCTCTGGATAAGTCAGCAATCCAAAATTTCCGGCTGTCCAATTTTTCAAATCGGTGTTGGAGAGTTGTGTGTATACAATAGGCAAAACCTCTCCATTTCTGGTCAAGCTCATGGATGCAGTGTTAAAGCCGAATACATCCTCATTGAACTGGATACGCACATTTGGGATATGCTGCGCATCAATTCCACCAACATTAGATTTTTCAAAAGCTGCAATACGTGGCCCTGTTTTATCAATCGTCAGTTTTAATGAATCGGCAATCAATCCAAAGATTTGATCTTCCGATTGAATCTCCGGTAATTTAACAACCAAATGATAATCTCCATCTTGATTGAGCAGGTCATTCATCCCCGAGATGTAATATGTTTTTTTGTCGGAACCAATCGAGTCTATAACCAAATTTCCAGCAAGCTCAACACCATCTTTATGAATTGCAAATTTATCTGCACTTGTTGTTGCCGAATCAACTATTAAATTAAATAGTACCTGCACATTTTGAATGGCAGAATCGGTCGGTCCATTTGGTGGAACCAAGTATGATTGCACGGTGGGTATGGTTAAAAATTGGGTCCAGGTTTTATTCTTTCCTGAAGTTCCAGAAATACCATAAATGTCTTTGATTTGAGCAGCCTGTGCGATAAAGTTATAGAAACCATTTCCGGTTGTAATGTCAGATAAATCTACATTAAACCTAACAGAATCTATCTGCGTTATTCTTGCATTAGTGCTGTTGATCAAGTTAGATCCACCCTGGAAATAGAGCGTGATGTCTTCGTAGGTAAACGTAGATGCATCAATTGGTTTATCAAACACCACTTGTAAATTTTGTACTTGATTGGAGGTTACCAGTTGGTTGATTCCATCGATTCGTGTGATATTGGGAACGTTTATATTTTTCGGACGCCAAACCAGAACATAACTGGCAGATTGTAAGGCAGGGAAACTATCCAAGAAATGGAATTTGTTTTCATAAACAGGCCTCCTGCTGATAGGCAATGTTACAAAAGTCAACCATACATTATCTAAAGGAATGATCTGGCCATCATTGCGTGTTACACTAATCAATTCATACTGTCCATTACCCGGATCATTCAATTTGATATAATTCCATCCTGAATCTGATGGTGCAACGACCAAAGTATTGGTAAATGACGGAGCAGAAACTGGACTCGAGAATGTACCACTTGATGCTTGGTGTACTTCAGCTGTTTTATTTCCTTGAGAATAATATAACACATCGGGCCTGTCATAAGGATCAAATAAATCATTCACAAGAAAGTCCTTGATCTGATCATCACTCGTTCCGTAAACTTTCACGCTTCGAGTCAATTCATGCAAAGCAATATCCTTAATTAAACTTAATTCTGGGTTGCCAAAACTATTTGCGTGAACTACATTCGACTCATAATTTACGAATTTACCCAAGAGACTGCTGGTGAAATACCATTGACCAATTCTGGTTTGCAAAGGCGGAATGGTACCAAAATTGATATTATTCATTCCCAAATTGGTGGGTTGACCTTGGAAATTGGAACCTATCAAATTGAACTGAATGGCTAATCCACTTTCATTTTCGATGATTTCTGGTTGTGATGACGAAATGGTTACATTAACCGCAGGTCCATAACCTTGGTTCTCTATCATAACGGCCAATTCTGCAGGAATAGTTGGCTCAATGGTGTTCAACGTTAACGCATCATCACTCAAAATATTCCGCTCCATGAAATAATGCAAATTCAAATACGGACTTGGATTTACAATGATTGGTATGTCGTTTAACGGTAAGGTTACCATCTCTCCCACATATGGATCCCAATAAGAAACAGAACCACCGAATTGATATACCAAAGGAGTTGTAGGCGCTGCCCCAACTTCTGGAATGAACAGGAATTTTACAATACCACGCTGTTGAGCGGGAATCATACCGGTACCTGTTACATCTGAAAGATTATTTAGAGATTGTGTTTGTATTTCAAAAAATCCATTGCTCGGTTCCCCATTCGAATTTTTAATGCTGATGTTCACCGTTAGCGAATCCATCGCATCTGTAGGATGACCATTGAAGATATCCAACGTACCTTCAAATGCTTCTCTCGTCATGGTTAACTGCTGACTGAATTGAACTTTAACTGAAGCACAAACAGCTTGACCATTTTGTGCCATTATAATTTCGTTCAAATCGCTGATTTGTTTGTTAAACATGTCATTCAAATCAATGTATCCCAATTCTATAGCGTTGGCATTCGAACTTCTTATCGAATCTGCACATTGTTTCGCAAATGTCCAGTTGATGATATTTGGATATTGAGCATTTGGCTCATGAATATCTAATGACAAGGCGTGCAGAGAAACATGCCATCTATCGAAGAATGATCTTATGGTATCACCTTGAATTTCATACCCTGCCATAGCATTGATGATGGAATCTTGCGCTGCGTTGGGAATAGAATCAACATTAGAGATATATGGCGTTAACATTGTAGATAAATAATCCCATGCGTTGCTATGAATCATGTTTCCAAAATAAACAGAAGCCCAATCTTCCCGAACAGCATAAGCATCTAAAACGGCTTGCAGGTTATTGGCTATTTGCACATAAACTGCTCCCAAAGGTGCATTGCCCCTACCGGAACCCCCAGAAACAGTTCCGCCATTCGAACCACCATTTAGGCTGCCCAAAAATGCGCTGGTACATGTCATGATTGCATCAACTATTCCTTTGGCACATCCGATGGGCCCGGGAATGACACCAGGAATACATTGTATGTAGTCTTTTAACTTGGAACCAGACCCTAAAAGATTTCCTGTAATGCATGTTGCTGTTCCAACAACCGCTGCCGCGTTTCCGGTACCACATCCTGCAGCTGCACCTATAACATCATTTACACACTGCTGACAACTTTTATTTTCAACCTGATATGCAGGAACGTTACCAGAGCCAGGTCCAGGGATTCCCTCGCAAATAAAACAAGGAACATTATTAATACCTTGTCCACTTGCTCCTGTGATGGTATAAACAGGAATATAAACATCAATTCCACTCCCACTGCAGTTTCTTCCTCCGTAAGTAAACATTTTTCCTCCTGTTTCAGAAATGCTGTTAGACATGCTGCAAGGATAACCGTAACTAATCGGAACGAAATCGGAACAAGACAATGATCTGCTCGTATATGCAGAATAAGCGCTTTGATTCATGCCCAAATATCTGGAAATGCCTTCCACAGAAATGGAACTTGTTCTATTCAAAGGCTGTGTCCTTCTGCGCATAATAACAGGCACCTGTATACTTTGTTGTGCATTTAAATCGGCCGTTACATAGTTGGTAACAAATTCATATTCCTCATCTTCTGTTGGGAAATTCAAACTCACATTTTGAGCTCGAATCAACCCGTGGTTGGTTAAAATCGCATTGAAAGCATATTCCTCATTGATGGCCAATTGTGGCATTGTATCAGGCACATCAATCGTTACAACAGGAATCGGAATATGGGTTTCAAACTGGGTTACCAACACGATATTGTATTGATCTTGCACAGCTGTTGGAACAACAGACCAGCTGAAGGTAATTGCCTGATAATTGATGAATACGGCTTTGTCTACGGTATCACCTGGGTTTACCGATACTGAACCATTGAAAGGCAAATGATGATCTTTCTCTACAATGATTCGATGTATGCCTTCAGGCAAATTAACAGCCATGAATATTCCATTGCTATCGGTATAACCATCACCATAAACCACTCCGGTAAAATAGTTTTTTATGGTAACATGGGCATCTTTTACTTTAGGTCCGGAGTTCGTGGTATAGGTAAACTGATTGGATACATCTACCCTAACCGCTCCGATTGAAGATGCTGATTTCTCATACGTGAATGGCAACTGAATCGCGTTTCCTTGTTGAGCTTGTATTACAATATTTCCCGTGATGGGATAATTGAAAGGAACCTCCGGGGTAGCAATGAATCTAAAAATTACCCTCGCACTATCCCCTCGGTTAAGATTTGGAATCACCGATGGGGTAACCAAACTGAGCCAACTGGTTTGAGGTATATTTACCTGTACGTTTCCGGTAGAACCTATGCCTGTATTTACTAGAATACATTCTACAAGTCGTTCTGTGGTTGCCGATGAAACCGACATCTGAATACTTGAAATATTGGAAATCAGGAATCCGTTGGGCGCCTGACAGAAATAGAACGCTCTTTGTTTTTGCAATTGCCCCTCATCTGCTGTAACCTTAAATTCTGTTTCCGAATAATTTAATCCCTGCGTTACTGAATTTCCTATGGCTTTGTAGGGCAGCATAATTGTTCCGCCTCCAGACAAAACATCAATGGTATCAAACACAAAAGTTACTTCCGATAATTGAGCAGCTTGAAGGGTAAAATGATGCAAATCGGTTGGACTCATATTTTCCACTTGCAGCGTCCCAGTTAAAGTATCGCCTATGATTACCGGGAACTGAGGAACGATGGACTGATTAATTCTAACCCCTAAAATATCAAACTGATCTTGTTCCTGTGTAATGCCGAGACCAGGAAAAGCTGCACCAATGGTGTAGTGTCCATACTCGTTGGCCAATGGAATGAACGAAGCGAAGAAATTACCGGATTGATCTGTTATGGTCTGAATCGTTCTTCTCAATCCATTGGTTATAACATATACTTCAATGTTTTTATTGGCTGCAGCCGATCCATTGTTTTCTGTGGCCATACCATGAACCATGATTGTATCTCCTCTTAAAAAATAATTCTCATCTACCATTGCGGTGGCGGTATAGCTTGGCAATATATTTATGGATACCGGGCTAGA
Organism: Bacteroidota bacterium; assembly: GCA_039805285.1. GTDB lineage: Bacteria > Bacteroidota > Bacteroidia > Chitinophagales > Chitinophagaceae > Ferruginibacter. The sequence continues at coordinate 15,440 of JBDLUO010000119.1, read as the reverse complement.
GGTATTGTTGTTATACAATAACTCCGAGAGCAGTAATGAAGGATTAACCTGATAAATCAATGAGTAGCTACCCGGAATATTGGGCAACAATTTGGCATTGATGATGGTTTGGGTTTGACCTGCAACAATTGGAACTTGAATGGTATCTTCAGAAAATAAGATATCCGTATTGGCATCCAGCTGACCATCTATCGATAAATAACCTTTAACAATCACTCCAGAAATGGCAGTGGCAAATCCGGTGTTTTTTACCCCAAATTGATAATTCAATATTTGATTCGCAGCGATGGATTGACTTGGAATTTGAACGGAGGGAATCTGCAAATCCGGTTTATTTAAATCTGTAACAAGAACCCATATGGCACCTGAAGAGAACCCATCTGCATTGGCTTGAATGTTAACTTGTTTGCTCCCATCAGAAAGTCCATCATTGATTGTTTTGATGGGAAGATCTAAAAATGCACTTCCGGCCGGTATGGTTACGGTAAAGGGTAGTTGCAGCTCATTCGTATCCGAGGATACGAGCTGAACCGTTTGAGAATATAGTACGGATGTGTTCCTTGAAACCCTTAACATACCCGCGTTATTAGATCCTTCTACCAGGGTAATTGGATTTGAAGTGATTTGTAAAGACGGGCCATCATTGTCACTTACTTTAAGACTATCAGTCACAAATCCTGCATCATTTACTTGAGCGTTACAACCGCAAGAATTCACAAACACAGAAGCCGTAATAATTACATTTCTTATGCTATCTACCAATGCATTGTCTATTACACCAATCGTAAATGTCTTTTCGTTTTCGTTGGCTTGTAAAGTTATACCTGCAGGCAATATGAGTGTGTTAGGCAGACTGGCTGAAAGATTTGCTGTAAAGGCAATCGGATTCCCGTTGGCTGTTCTTCGGAGTGTAGCCTGTGTGGCAAAATAACCTGCACTTTCAGAAATCAATTGTGCTTGTATGTCCAATTCTAATCCAGGAACATCATCATCCTTCATTAAGGATGTAGCGCTGGTGGCGATGTGTCCGTTGGCTCCAGCATTAATCTGGATCGGTTGATTGATCTCTGGAATAATGTCTTGAGGCAGATTTACGGTTACTGTTATTTCTGATTGTCCGGCCGGTATTAGAACAGAAGCCGGTAATGAAAAACGAGATTGATTGGATGAGGACAAATAGACAGTCAATGCTGATGTTGGTGTCAGATTGGTTCCAACTTGAAAGTTAACAGCAATCCCTTCTATGATTTCTGAAGGTAATCCTGTAATCGACAATGTGGGCATTTCGTTATCCTGTAGTGTAAAGTATTGTTCTGCATAACCATATTCATTTGCTTGTACAAACAGCGTATCTGACAAAAGGCCTTCGAGATTGTTGTTGTCGGGTGCTGTAATTAAGAAAGCACGGCCAGCTTGTCCTGCTGGAATTTTTATGGTTGATGGAATGGAATAACGTCCCATTTTTTTAACTCCTACAGATACAATCAAAGAATCTGTGATTGAGCCAGTTCTAAAAACCGAAACGGACATCCCTTGTGGGGCTCCTTCCAAGATTTGGCTTGAAGAAAGTTGACAAATCAACATTCTTTGAATTGTCCATGTACTCGATTGAATGCCAATATTATTTTCTGATGTTCCAGACATCTCCTGAACTGAAGATCCTGGAATGATTTCGACAACGAATACACCCTCAGCTCCGATGTTCAGTGTACCCGGAAAAACAATCGTCTGATTGCGTGAAAGACTTTGGCCAGGTAATATGATACCATTGTTTTCAAACGAAGACTGTTTGAGCAAGGACCTGTTTTCTCCGGATGCGGATTGCATATAAATACGTTCCACCCATTGTATGGGTGAGCCAATAGCTCCGACATTGGCTACTTGCCAACTTACAATAGCCGTATCGCCAGGCTTTGCTGAAACTACATCCGACACAACGCCCTGTACAGCCACATCTGGAGCGGATATAACCTGAATGGTAATTTGTGTTGGTACGATGCAACTTCCAGAAGATGGTGTGAATGTATAACTGCCGCTTTGCGTATTGCTCACCAAAGCCGGACTCCAAGTACCTTCGATGCCGTTTTGAGAAACCGTTGGTAAAACTGGAGCTGTAACTCCAAATGCAATGGAAGAAATAGGTGCAAATACACCTGATGTGCTTGGCTTCAGTATCACCTGTACTGGATCTGACGTGTTGATACAACCCTGAGAACTGGTCGTAGAAACGGTGTAAATACCGCCACTGTTTACATTTATTGATGATGAAGTTAGACCATTACTCCAGATATTTCCGGATGTAAGTGAAGAGTTGAGAGTTGTACTACTACCTTGGCATAATTCAACAATAGCGGGTGTAGTGATAGAGATGGCTGGCTTAGGATGAGTAAATCCGATGGTAATAGAATCTGTTTTGATACAGCCGAATGAATCAGTGACCGAAATTCGATATGTTCCAGCATTCAGGTTATTGTTGAATGACGTTGAAATTCCGTTACTCCAAGAATAGCGGTATGGCGTGTTGCCTCCGGTAACTGTAACAGCTGCTGATCCAGAGGATGTTCCTTCACAAACTGCATTGCTGAATGTTTTAGCCAGTTGAATGGCAATCGGCTCTGCCAAAGTGGTTTGTGACGTCGTTGTACATCCGTTGAGATCTGTTACTGTTACTTCATACAATCCTGCTGTTACGTTTTGTAACGAATTGGAAGTTGATCCGTTGCTCCATAAAAAGGTGTAAGGTGCAACACCACCAATTGCCGTAACCGTAACACCGCCGGTGCTGGCTCCGTTACAATTTACAGGGGCTGCATAGGCATTCGCTTTTAGCAATGCGGGTCCATTGATTTGAACTACAAATGCGGATTCGAGTCCTAGACTATCCCTTACCGTTAGTTGATATGATCCCGATGTCAGGTTAGTCAGGTCTTTTGTATTGGCCGAGAAAAGAGGACTGCCTAGTTTTTTCCAACTGAAGGTATAAGGTAACGTTCCGCCACTAACTCCAATATTGATAGACCCATTGGGATTGCTTCCACAAAGTAAATCCTGTTTTGAAATCAATTGAATGGTTGGCGGAGTTGTGTTGATGCAGTCGGTATAAAATAATGCATTCATAGGAATTCCAATCACCGATGGTGTTGAGCTGAGGATTCTGATTCGGTATTGACTGCCATTGATTAATCCTGCAGGAACCACCGCTTTAATACTGCCACTGCCCGTAGATGCTAACGAACCGATTTCCAGGGCTACACCGAATGAACCGTTTACGTCGCTCAACTGAACCGAAAATTGGTTGCCTGAAGCATAAGAACCAGTTGCATGATACCCAATTAGCAAGGTATCGCCGGCACATAGATTTCTTTTATTTACTCCCGCAATGGTAATAACCTGTTGTTCGGGTTGGGTACTTACCGTAAAAGCATGTACATTAGTTACGCTCCATTTTCCATAATTATCACGGGCACGGATATATAACTTGTGATCCCCTACAGAAAGATTTCCCAAATTAATCAACAAGGTGGAATCTACATGAGAAGCGTTGGCCGGAATCGGACAAGGAATAGCCAATCCGAATCCTGGATCGGTGTCAATATAATATTCCAGTTGAACAATTTTGGCTGTTTGAATCGAGGCTCCAGAGTCTAAAGCCGGTTGCTTGTAAAAGAAAGTGCGATTAGAAATACTCCAACTTCCTAAAGAGTCCATCACCCTTACATACATTTGATGCAATCCACTTGGTAACGAGGTTACATCAGCCTCAAAAGCATGATCTAAAACTTGAATGCCAGGTGTGATTGAAATGGAATTACCTCGGCCAAAGCCAGGATCAGCATCAAAGAAGTATTCCGCCATGATGATTTTAGGCTTAACTGTTTCGGCAGTTGAAATAGATACGGGTTTGTAAAAGAATGTTCTATTGGTTGTGCTCCAACGACCATTTGCGTCTTTAACCCGAATGTAAAACTGATGAATTCCTCCTCCCAATGCTTCCGTATTGGCTTGAAATGTTTTGTCCAAAATTTGAATGCCCGGTGTTATTGCTATTGAATTGCCTTGACCAAATCCTGGATCGGTATCAAAAAAATATTCCGCCTGGGTAATGTTCGGAACCTGAACTGTCGCGGTTATGATGTTAGAAGGTTTATAAAAGAAAGTTCGATTACAAATACTCCATTTTCCAAATGCATCTTTTACCCGAATGTAAAACTGATGAATACCCGAAGAGAGCTGTTCTGTGTTTGCAGAAAAAGTCTTGTCTGCGATAACTGTGACAGGTGTAATGTTGATGGGCTGCCCCGATCCAAAGCCGGGATCGTTGTCGAAAAAATATTCAGCCGCTACTATGTTTGAAATATTGCTTTGTGAAATCTCCGCCTTATAAAAGAAAAACCGATTGGTTATGCTGTAATGCCCGGCATTGTCTCGGACGCGCAGATACGCTTGGTGCAAACCTGCAGGCAGCGTGTTTGTGTTGATGCTTACCGGAATATTGGTCCAGGTTTCTGCAGAAGCAACAGAAATAGGCACTCCCATACCGAAACCGGGGTCTTGATTAAAAAAATATTCTGCAGACACAAGGGTTCTTTGAGCAGAAACCGACAAGGAAAGACAAAGCAACAACAGGATGAACCACGAGTATGATTTATACAGTTGCTTCAATATAACAACAGGCATAAGCGAAGATTTTGGAATAATTTCCATGAATAAGATCATGATTCAACCAAGATTGACCATGATGATGCTATCGAGATTCTGTGTTAATTATTACTTTTCGCACTGAATGTAACCTGAATGGTATTTCCACCAGTTGATGCTGGAGAGCTCAGGTTCGTAATTGCAGGAATTGCAGGTTGTAGTGCCAATTTAAAAGGTGTACTTCCTCCATAAGCACCCATATCTACGCCACCATATCCAATACCAATTGCAGGACTACCAGCCTTCAATTGAAAATCTTTGTCAGCTGTACCCGTGGGATTAACGAAAACTGTTGTCATATCTACATTGCGCATATTGGCATTGCCTGCCGGGAAGGTAGTATCTGGACAAATATTATAAATGGCAGCACTGGTGTACATTTCGAAAAAAGGCGCCCCTTTTACACTGATGTTATTTTGGAAAACGGAATTGTATAGTCTGATGCCGTTGTAAGTGTAACCAGGATAAGCATAGTAATTGTAATTGAAAACGTTGTTGGTTACAACGGCAGAAGCTTGTTGAGTATCCATCATAAAACCACCTTTGACGATATTATTGGTAAAAACCATACTTGTGGCATTTGAAGATACATAACCATTAATGAAGCACTGAGAAACAAGTGCATTCGATACATTGTAGGAAACAGACAATGCGGATTCAACATAAGACCGAACGATGGATATATCGTTTGTACCGATGCTTATGCTCCCACAATGTACGCTTGCTTTGGATCCTTCACTACCTTGGTAAAAACCCAAGGAACTCATTCTGCCAGATACTGTAGAAAATTGGCTCCCTGGATTCTGTTGTAAAAAACTACCCACGCTAATCCAAACTAATCTTTTGTAGCAAGATACCCCATCATAATCATTTACAGACGGTTCAATGTGAATCGTATCTCCATTTTGAGCAGCATTATATGCGGCTGTTACCGTCGTAAAATCTGCAACGACTCCAAGCATGTTATTTACACGCCAAATTTTAGCTTGTGCAAATTGAATGTTTAGTACGATAAGGCTCAAAAAAAGGAGGGTCTTTTTCATATTCAGTTGTTTTTAAATGTTTCTCTTTTGAATTTGGTTTTAATTGAGTGCACCAAATTCTGATTTGTAATCGGATTTTCATATACCTACTTTGGGGGATTTTTCCTCCCTTTTGGTGAGACTTCAACGCGTAGGCATTTATATCTTCAAAAACATATAAAAAAAACTTCTACGTAAAGTCCAAAAACTCCTTATTGGCAGTTCCCAAAAAGGAGAGTTTCTCCCCGATTTCATACCTTTATCTTCGCAATAAAAAGACAAAATTGTATGAATGTGAAGATGGAAGCTTCGTGGAAAGCAGTTTTGAAAGATGAATTTGAAAAAGAGTATTTCAAAGAGATTGTCGATTTCTTAAAAGCCGAAAAAGAACTGGGAAAAACCATCTACCCTCCAGGGCCTCAGATGTTTCGCGCTTTCGACCTAACCCCTTTTGATCAAACCAAAGTCGTTATTTTAGGACAAGATCCCTATCATGGCGAAGGTCAAGCACACGGACTCTCATTCTCTGTTCCTGCCAAAGTAAAAAAGCTACCTCCATCATTAAAAAATATAATCAAAGAACTAAATACAGATATTGGCATGCCCATTGAAAATAGCTGCGGCGATTTGCAAAGCTGGGCACAACAAGGAGTTTTACTCCTTAATGCTTCACTCTCCGTAAGAGCAGGCGAACCCATGAGTCATGCACAAATTGGTTGGGCTACTTTTACAGATTCCGTTATTGAACTTCTTTCTTACCACAAAAACCACCTGGTCTTTATCCTTTGGGGGAAATTCGCACAGGATAAATTGCTTCTCATAGATGAACATAAGCACCTCGTTATAAAATCGGCACACCCCTCGCCTTTCTCTGCAGAAAAGGGTTTTTTCGGAAGCAAACCTTTTTCCAAATCCAATGCATTTTTGATGAAAAATGGCATCACGCCCATAGATTGGAAAATCAATGGGTGAATTTCTTTTTTGCTTTCCTTTCTCTCGTTTTATCTTTACCCATCATTAAATAGAATGCTTTGAATTTCATTAAAAATATTTTTGCCAGAATTTGGGCCGTTTGGGGATTGTTGAGTTTTATCGTCACTTTTCTCCTTTTCTTTATTCCCTCTATGTGCTCTCATCTGTATAAGGATGAGAAAAAGGGGCAATCATTCTTCATTCAGGTTTCAAAAATTTGGATGAAGGTCTGGATGTTTCTTATCGGTTGTCGAGTTAAAATCTACGGAGAAGAAAACATGATTCTTGGAGAAAATTACATTGTCGTTTTCAATCATCAATCTCTAATGGATATTCCTCTTTCTGCGCCTTTTGTACCTGGTGTCCCCAATAAAACCATTGGAAAATTATCCTTTGCGAAGGTTCCCATTTTTGGATGGTTTTATGCTAGAGGGACCATTTTGGTTGATCGAAAAAGTGAAATCAGTAGAAGGAAAAGCTATGAAGACATGAAGGATGTGCTTCAACAGGGTATGCATATGTGTATCTATCCAGAAGGAACACGAAACAGAACCAACGAACCGCTGAAATCTTTTTATGATGGAGCTTTCAAGCTAAGTGTAGATTCCCATAAAGCAGTCCTACCTTGTATCATTAGAGGTACCGAAAAGGCTTTGCCAGTGTATCGTACATTCTATCTTCTGCCAGCGACGCTTAGTATGACGTTCCTCAATCCGGTTCATCCAGAAAACTTGTCTGTTGGAGAACTTAAGGAATTTGTCTTTGATGAAATGAAGCGTGAATTATTGAGATGATTCCTAATACAACGCACAATTAAAGATCATAGAAGAATCGGGTTCGGTTCACCTTTATGTCTCTGAGCATACTTGATTTGGGACTGATGTTGATGGTGAAAAATTTATATCTACCTACTGGCGAAATTACAATTGACATTTGCCAGCAATGTAAATCTCTGGAAATGTTCATCGTCATTACTCCGAGTTCCTTTTTCGTGATGTTTACTGACCCCGAAACCCCAAGCTTCCATTTTGGTGTTAGATTTAAATCACCATTGAAATTCAAATCCTGATTGAAAGTGGTTATGTAGCTACCCGGATTTGAAAAGTTTCTGCTTCTGAAGAATCTAAGAGAGTAAGAAAAGTTCACACTCCATGGTATTGAAAAATCAGCAAATTCACGAGGATTATTAGCTATGTAAGAAGCTTCTTGTTGGTATTCTTCCAGCGGCATTCCATTGTTTTGCATTTGTCTGGCAGGAGCAGCATTGTTGGTCGCCCCAGATTTACCATCACCCCCTTTAAACTGACTTTGCATAGAGATATTTCCGCTGGTTAAAGTACCCAAACTCAACGGATTTTTTGTCCAAATCAACTTGTCTATTCTTCTCCCTTCACTGTTATACAAATACGGATCAAATTGGGCGCTTGCTGTTATGTTGATTTTATTGAACAGATTGCTTCTTGCCGACATAGATATCGCATCTCCAAAACGGAAAGAATCTGCAATAAAATTATAGCTGCTGTTAATGCTGAAACCATCAATCAGGGTCACTTTTTTTATCGCATTTTCACTGGTATCTTTTTTGTTTCTGGTTTTCATTTGTAGGATATTGTCTATCCCAAAATTCATCCCTCCAAACGATTGATTTCCAAAGTTTCCAAACACACTATTTTCAAAATAACTAAAACTGCTTCTTCTTCCAGCCGTATCAACCTGGGTCTCATAATAACTCCATTTGTTCATATTTGGCTTGTAATTCAAAGAAAGATTCGGACGAATTTCATGTCTGACAGCTTGAATTCTGCTGTTTTTCCCGAATCCGAACATACCAAATATTCGAGTACTTACCCCAACTCCGTAGCTCATCTCTCTTGCTGTATAGAACCCATTTTGTGAAATGGTATCGAGCTTACGCGTTTGAGGATTCCAAGTCTTGATTGATTTTTCCTGATACCATTTTTCCTGATAACTTACAGATGGTGAAACTTGAAGCGGTCCAAGTGAAGGCAAAGACAAAGTAATTGGAACACTATGACTTGCACCCCATTTGAAGTTGTTCATGATTTCGCGACTGATGTTTGAAGATGTATCATAAAATGTAGAAGCACTTCTTGCGTTTGTATTTAAAGCAATCCCAATGTTTTCGTACCATTTGGGAGAACCCACACTTTCTTTCTTCCTGAATGGATACTGGGTGTTTAAATTAAAAGAGACATCAGGAAATTTCAAATTCACTTGTTTCAAATTGGCATTTTGATCGTGGTTTGCGCTAATTTGAAGATTGTATGGTTTGTCTTTCCAAACTTTACCGTAGGAAATTGATGAAGACAAAGAGTTATTAAAATTGGCCGTCGGATTGTTTGGGACGAGCGAATTAAATTGAGTACTTCCTGCATTCACACTGGCAGAAAAAGTAACTCCAGGTCTTGCCTTTAGATCTGCACTATGCGTCCATCTGATGTTGAAAGTTTTAGAAGATGAAAAGTCAGGATCCCCTTTGAATCCATTTTTAAATCGCTGAACATTGAGCGAGAGATTACCCTGATAATGATACCTTTTCATATATCTTGGAGTAAGGTTGAACGTCCAACCACCATAGGAATACAAGGTTCCTCTTGCAACGGCATCGAAGTTATCAGATAGGATTTTGTAATAACCAATACCCTCCATGGCGAGTCCGAATTGTTGATTGGCTGTAAAACTGGGAGAAATAAATCCAGAATGTCGTCCTTGTGTTAATGGATAAATACCGAATGGAAGGATGGTTGGAAGTGGAACGCCTTCGATTTCTGGATGTACAGGGCCTGTGAAGGCCATTTTTTTGTTAATGAACTTAATCTTTTTACTTACAAAAGCAAAGTGAGGCGTATCTAAATTACAAGTTGTGAATCTTCCATTTTGAGCATAAAAAACCGATTCATCAATCTTTTTAATTTTTTCTCCGTACACAAACATTTCGCCTTGCTGGGTGTAGGTCCCTTTGGTTAAACCCTTCCCCGTTTTCATGTTGAAACGAATGGTATCGCTTATCGCTTTAAAATCAGGTTGATTGAAGGCGGGATAATTTAGGACTTTTCCCGAACTGTCTTTTTGAAGAAATGCAGAAACCGTTTGTGTTTGTTGGTCAAATTCAATAAGGGGTGCAGACAATTCATTTTCAGCATATTTCACAGAAGTGGAAGTGCCATACAAGTAAATTTTTCTTGACGGAACATCAATGATCATGGAGTCTTCTGCCTGATAAACAATGGGCGCAGAGAGTGAATCACCCGACTTTTTGATGGTTATTGAGTCTTTGCGAATCGAAGTATCGAGGTTTGGAATTTGATTTGAGGTATTCATCACGGGATCCGCAAAATCCAATTCGGGACGTTTTTTAACATTTTCTTTAGCAGAATCGAGCTGAAAATTGCTCGGTCGAAGCGGAATTGTGTCTGAATAATATCTGGTACCCGCTTGGGTTTGAGTGGGATTTACGAATATACTGATCGAAGAGCTGAGCAACAGAAATAACAGGCAATACGCTAAAAAAGCGTAATTGGTTTTTGCCTTACCTTTGTTGCATTGTTTCATATCAGAGAACTGCGAAATTAACCATTCTGCAAGTAATCTGAACGGTTGAAACCATTAACCCGAATCCCTTGTAAAAAATCAACCCAAGATGATGAAAAAAATTATCCTTTTTTCTGCACTCATAGTTGCAACAAATTTTGTCTCTTTTGTCTCTTTTGCTCAAACCGGGAAAAAGTTAAAAACAATCATTGTAGATGCCGGACATGGCGGAAATGAAATCGGTGCCATCGGACAATACGAACATTCTTTGCGTTCTAAAGAAAAAGACATCACACTTGCCATTGCGCTAAAATTGGTTGAAACGCTAAAAAAGGCGATGCCAGAAGTCAACGTAATCCCTACTAGAACAACCGACGTTTTTCAATCGCCAATCGAAAAAGCGAACATCGCCAATGACAATAAAGGCGATTTGTTCTTGTGCATACATGCAGATTCTGGTCCATTGAAACAAGGGAAAAGACAAATTGGAACAAGAACGGTAACCCGATACAAAATCACTTACAAAGGAAAAGGGAGAAAGAAAAAGAAAATCAAGACCCCGTACGAGGTAGATGAACCTGTTTATGAATATTTTAAAATGCCATTAACACGTACAGGAACCAGCGTTTGGATCTTTGCGGCACATAAAACCAGTGACAAGTTAAAAGCCATTATGAGAGAAGCTGGAGAAGAAGATTCGGAATTCGAAATTGAAGCCGGGACAGACAGCGCTTATAACAGTTTCAATTTTAATTCGCCAGAAGGAAGATCCATTGCCCAGATTTACGCAAAAAGATACCAAGAAAAGAGTGAACGTTTGGCCATTTATGTGAACGACGAAGTTGAGAAAACAAATCGTCCTGCTTTAGGTGTGAACCAAAGACAAGTTGGAATCTGGGTACTTCAAGCAACAAATATGCCTGCCATACTTATTGAAACCGGATTCATCAACAATCCAGACGATGAACGCTATTTAAACAGCGAAGCTGGTCAACAAGAAATGGCAGAGAGTATAACCAATGCTGTTTTGAGATACAAGAATCAAATAGAGCAATTGAACAACGGACAAACATCAAAATAAACCTACCTTACTCATCCAAAAAACAAAAGAAAGTGAAAGTATCCAATGAATTCAAAATTGGCATTTTAGGAGTTATAGCCATAGCCTTGCTGGTTCTTGGATTTAATTTTTTAAAGGGAAATAAGTTGTTCACCAAATCGATGACCTTGTATGCGAGGTATGACAATGTGCAAGGACTAACCCCATCAAACCCAGTTATCATCAACGGATTGCAAGTGGGAACGGTAAAATCAATTTCTAACGATCGTTCTATGAAAGAACTGATTGTCACTTTTTCGATACACAAAGACATCAACATCCCCGCAAATTCTTTTGCGCATATAAGTCCGAACCCACTTACTATTACCAAAGTGGAAATTATTCTTGGTGACTCATCCGTAATGCTTAAGAACAACGACAGCATAAACGCATCACCAAGCGATGGTTTTTTAGAAGGCATCATCAACAGTAAAGTTGATCCAGTGCTGCTTTCTGTGAACAAAGCCATTGCGACCATCGACTCCGTATTAAACAGCGTAAATAGCGTCTTCGACCAACAAAACAAAAGAAATATCGCTTCAACCATTCAGCATCTCGAAAGAATTTCAGCATCCGTACAAACATCAACCGCGTCTCTTGAAGTATTGGTAGACAAAGACAATGGAAGTCTTGCCAAAACATTAAACAACGCAAAAACATTCACCGATAATTTGGTGAAAAACAATGGCAAACTCAACAGCACCATAGACAATCTCAATCTTACCTCCAAGAACCTTTCTGAGTTAGATCTTAAAAGCACCCTTTTCAAACTCGATTCCAGCATCAGTGGACTCAAAACCACAATTGGTAAAATAAACAGCAAAGAAGGAAGTTTGGGCTTGCTTTTAAATGACCCTACACTTTACCGAAATCTAAGCTCAACCAGCAATAAGATCAATACACTCATTGATGATTTGAGACTTCACCCGAAACGCTACGTCTCATTTTCTGTATTCGGAAAATCGGATAAAAAAGAAAGTCCATTGAGTACTCCACTCCCAGATACACTCAATTCTCCCTACCCCAATAAAAAAGCAAACCCCTGATATGATCAAGGGCATTTTATCCAAGGTAAACGATAACAGAATAGGCATGAGAAGATATATAAACTGCTTTTGCTTGATCCTATTTTTGTCTTTTTGCGTAGCCCCGAAAGATAGTTTTTCTCAAATCAATACAGATACAACCGTTACAGCAACCCCCGGTTTTAAACAAATTGAGATCATTCAGGCAAGAAGTCTGAGACAAATCACTTTATCTGGTGACATTGTATTAGAAACACTTGCCGGTAATGCCAAAGTAAGACAAGGGAATACCATTTTGGAGGGCGACAGCATTGTTATTGATAAGTCAACCGGATTTGTTGAAGTGTTTGGCAATGTTCACATTAACGATGCAGATACCGTTCATACCTACGCGCAGTATCTAAGATATGTTGGCGCACAACAAATCGCCTATCTACAAAACAAGGTGAAACTCACAGATGGTAAGGCTACATTAACTACAGAAGACCTTACCTACGACCTAAAATCCGGAATTGCAAGTTATCAGAACGGCGGAAAAGTAGTTAATGGAAAGACGGTTTTAAACAGCAGACACGCAACTTATTATTCAGACACGAAAGATGTATTTTTTGATGACCAAGTAAAACTCAAGGATCCTAAGTATGATATGGAGGCCGATAGTTTACGATACAATACTGCATTTAAAACAGTGTATTTCATCTCCCCAACCAAAATAAAAACCGAAGAAGGAAAAATCAATACCCGATCAGGGATTTACAAATTGGAAACGGGAGAAGCTGTTTTTTACGACAAAACCGTATTTCGAGATAGCACGAGATATATCTCTGGCAATAAAGTAGCATTCGACGAAAAAACAAATACCATTCAAATAGAAGAGTATGGGAAATTTGTGGACAGTGTAAACCAAGTGATGATACTCGGAGATCAGATTCTGATCGATAAGAAAAACAATAGTTTTTTGGCAACCCGAAAACCCGTTATGATTTTGTACAGAGACAAAGACAGTACCTTCATTACGGCCGACACGCTATTTTCGGGCATCAGGGCTAAGGACAGCATTGAATTGCGGTTGAATGATGGAGACAGCAGCAAAATCAAACTTCAAGAGAAAAAAAACGATAGCGTACGTTATTTTGTAGGCTATCACAACGTTCGGATTTACAATGATTCTATACAAGCCATTTCGGACAGCATGTATATTTCGTCTTTGGATTCTACCTTCAAATTGATGAAGCAACCGGTTTGCTGGAATGGTAATTCGCAACTAAGTGGAGATACCATTTCGTTGAAAACAAAATCGAGGCAGCCCGAAAAATTATGGGTAAAGAACAATGCAATCATGATCAACAAGAGCAATGACGGCATATTCAATCAGGTAAGTGGAACCCAAATGGTAGGCGATTTTGAAAAAGGCCAATTAACACAATTAAGAACCAAAGGACAACCGGCTGAAAGCATTTACTATGCACAGGATGATGATAGTGCATACGTGGGAATGAACAGAAATAGCAGCGATGTAATTGATGCCATTTTTACAAACAAGGAACTTCGTAAGATTAAATTCATCAACGAAGTGAAAGGCGTTATGTATCCCATGAATCAAATTCCACCAGATAAAAAAACATTATCGCAATTTTTATGGTTGATGGAAAAAAGACCTAAATCGAAGATGGAGATTTTTGAGTAAATTTAATTCGAATACCATTTTTGAAATGAATAAATCAACCCTTTTATTATTTCTATTTGTTTTTTTTCTGAAGCTTGGATCTGCTCAAGATTTAATATCGGGCACTTGGATCGGAAAGCATTCAGAAACCAATGAAATATTGCCTTTTGAAGTAACATTAGAAATTGGAACCGGTGAAAAAGAAATGCTTTACCCATTGCGATTTACCATAAAAAACGAAACCTACGAAGGCGTTTTTCAATGCATTGCATTAAAAAAATCAGCTCGATCTTTTTCCATCAGTACAGTAAAATACGTTAGCTATTCATCCCCTTTCAACATTGGTTCACTCACACCATTTTTTACTGGACTGTTGAATATTCAAAGGAACAATAAGGGAGAAAATACACTTGATTTTGAGCGCTTTTCATTTCCAAAATCGATGCTTATTTCCGAAAAAATGGATAGCGTTAGTGCGAAGGATAAACCCATCCATCAAAAACTGAGAACTTTTTTATTGTCTACTCCGATTCGCTTCATCAAAAAAAATGAAAGCCCATGGAGTCATCCAGATGCCGACAGTCTTCTTCAACCTCGATATTCTCCACTATATATGGGAATAATGGATACGCTCTTTGTGAATGCGAAGAAACTTGATTTGAAAATAAAAATCAACAAAGACAACGATATTGTAAGCAGTCGGCTTTCGCAAAATCCAGTTTGGGATCAAGTAGATTCAAAAAAAGAAAGAGAGGATGAGATTGTCGTTTTAGATACTGGATTAAACATACTCGGCTTTTTTGCAGATGATTTTGGGAAAGCGGGATACAGTTCGGCGTCTATGGAGATCGGGATGGAAAATTTTTCAAGAACATTGAATTTCGGAGTACGAGAAAACCAGGGTTTCACTTTTATTGTACAAAAAATTTACTACCGCCAAAAAGAAGAAGATATTACCTCATTCGATGAAGTCTCGATTGATGAGAAAAAAATGGGAAATAAACAGCAATATTCGAAATCAAAAGGGAATAAAGTAGAATTGAATGAAAAGCAGATAAGAACGATTGGAACCCTAAAATCGAGGTCGAATAAATTGAAGTTTGCCATTTGGGACGATGCGGTAGAGGATGGAGATACGATATCCATTATGGTAAATGACAAATGGGTTGCTTCCGGATTAGCTGTAACAAAAAAGCCGAAATTCATTGAAGTCAGTTTAGAAGCTGGCAGCAATTCAATCGTATTTCAGGCAGATAATTTGGGTTCTATTGTTCCGAACACATCCGTAGTCGAGATTATTGATGGGAAAAAGCGAAAATCATATTTTATTGAAACCGATTTGGATCACATGAATCGAATCAATATAATCTTTGATGTGCCCAAATAGGCACCAAAAATAGGAGAAC
>JBDLUO010000118.1:0-12108 GCA_039805285.1 Bacteroidota bacterium | reverse complement strand
TTCATAATCTGAAATGAATTGATCACAATCACCTGAAAAGGAGCTTTCAGAAGAAGCATCATCGCTCCCGGTAGAAGCATGTATGTCGCGTTTTTCTAAAGATGAAGTCAGTTTTACTTTTTTTGCTTTTGATGGATCTTTTTCAGATTCTTTTATGGAGAACTCAAGCCAAACGGTTTCACCTGCTTTCATGGAAGGTAATTTTTCGAATGGTTCGTAACCATATTTTTCCAGATTGGATTCGACAGGAATGTCATTTTCTCCAATGATTTCTGCACTGATACACCATTCGCTGCTGGTTGCAACGCCAACACCACAAACGTTTTGATCTTTCTCATCGAACGGCAAAGCTTTGTCAGTTCTCTTTACTTCAACCATCAGTTTTGAACCCATAATTTCGCCAGAAATTTTCAACACAGCTTTAGTTACTTCAAAAGCTTCAGACATTGGTCCACTTAGAACCTTGTCTACTTCTAACGTGTAATCAGCCGCTTTTTTTTCTTCTTCTTTTTTACCTCCACAACTCATGAAGGAAATGGTAGCCAAAATGGCCAATCCGAAAAGGATAACATGTTTTTTCATAAAAATTAATTTTCACAAAAGAACGTATAAAGTTGTTTTTATTTTGGTTCAACTTGGTTCAACTTTTGAAATGAGAATGATTAAATAGAATGTGTAGGATTTCATTTTTTATGCAGTAATTTGTTTTTAAATCCCAAATCACAAAATAGCCATGCAGTTTTACTATGAAAAAATGAGACAAAGCGTTTCTATAAAGCTTGGGTTTAGAATACGATCCAAATCTGATTGCAGAACATTATCATCTTTAATAGCGGCCCAGCAAATTGGCAATCTGTCTGAATCTACGCTTTATCGATTTTTTCTATCCGATACCATTCAAAAATTCTATCCTGACACGTTAAATAAATTATCCATTTTCGTTGGCAAAAAGAGTTGGGATGATTTTTGTAATCATCAAGAAACAAGCAACAGTTTTCTACAAACCAATGGCATATTCTCCGAACAGAAACACAGAACAAGCTTAATTAAAACATGTGTATTTAACGATGCAATTAACCCGTTATATGATTTTTTTGAACAAATACCATTGACTATTCCGGAGCATACTACCAGGACGATTGTTGCAGAACTTTATCAATCGCTTTATGAAAACAAGAATTCAAATTTAAAATTTTACGAGCATTTAAGTGGGTTACCTTATATCAGAAATTATTTTTTTGAAATAGGAGCAGATCCGGATTTTAAAATACACGATTATGAAATTGGGCTTGTTCAATATTTAAGATTCTCCAATCCAAACCATTCAGAAATAAAGCGATTACAGGAACAGATTTTTGCGAAATCTATGTTATTCAGACATCATTATTTAGAAGGTCAATTAGATGAAGCCAAAGCAATATCGATTGAACTCTTTGAAAATGAAGAAATAGACTTGAGATTGATTAATAAAATAGAAGTATTCCCTGCGTCTAGATGGTATACTTATCGGATGTGGTGGGCCAAGAATTGGAATAGAAATTCAATATCGAGGGTAGAAGAGGATTTTTTGATTTTTTGCAAACACATTCACAAGACGGGTAATTATATAGATAAACAAATCGTTTGTTATAATGCACTTGATGTATTACAAGAGGAAGGCAACAAGAGTGTATTACTTAATTACATTCTACATTTGTTTTCCGACATCATTACGATTAGCATCAAGAGTCCGGACTTCATTCATCAATGTATGAGATTGATTGAGCCGAATGGAATCAAACGAATGTATCAAAACTAAATTTTGATTATTATGTAAAAGAATCCGATAAAAAAGATTGTTTTACGTAATAGAATTCAAATAAAGTGGATTGAATTAGAGTTGCTTCTTTTAGAATAACGATAATTATTTCCTCATACAATCTTCGTTTTTTCCTCAAAAATTTACGCATAAAAAACTTAGCAAAAAATGCTAAATAAATTAGTGTAGATAAATTTATTCCCCTACCTTTGAATTCGATTATACATTTATAAGCAAAATTCAGATACATCAATTAAAACAAAACACAATGAGCAACACAGAAAAATTAAAAGCGTTAAAACTTACCATGGACAAGATTGACAAGGACTATGGTAAGGGGTCTGTAATGATGATGAATGAAAAAGCCCATGTTGAGCAAGGGGTAATTTCGACCGGATCAATCGGACTAGACGTAGCGTTGGGAATAGGTGGATTGCCAAAGGGTAGAATCGTAGAAATTTATGGTCCAGAGTCTTCAGGTAAAACCACATTGGCAACGCATATTATAGCAGAAGCGCAAAAGAAAGGTGGAATATGTGCAATCATCGATGCTGAGCATGCATTTGACAGTGCATACGCGCAAAAGTTGGGCGTAGATATAGATAGTTTATTGATATCACAACCAGATTACGGAGAGCAGGCATTGGAAATTGCCGATCGTTTGATCCTTTCAGGTGCATTGGACGTAGTGGTGATTGATTCTGTAGCTGCGTTGGTTCCCAAAAGTGAGCTTGAAGGGGAGATGGGAGACAGTAAAATGGGATTACATGCACGTTTGATGAGTCAGGCACTTCGTAAGCTAACAGCAACGATTGCTAAAACAAACAGCTGTTGCATATTCATCAATCAGCTCAGAGAAAAAATTGGGGTGATGTTTGGAAATCCAGAAACCACTACCGGCGGTAATGCATTGAAGTTTTATGCTTCTGTTCGTTTGGACATTCGGAGAATGACTCAAATCAAAGATGGTGATGAAATTGTAGGTAACCACATCAAAGTGAAAGTAGTTAAGAATAAAGTAGCTCCACCATTCCGTCAAGCAGAATTCGATATCATTTATGGCGAAGGGATTTCAAAAGTGGGTGAGATAATCGATATGGGAGTTGAATTGAGCATCGTTCAAAAAAGCGGATCCTGGTTCAGTTACAACAGCGATAAATTAGGTCAGGGAAGGGATTCTGTAAAACAAATCCTCAACGACAATCCAGAATTGGCAAATGAAATCGAAGGAAAAATAAGAGAGAAAATCAAAGAAATGCAAAGTGCATAACAAATGATTTTGTGTTCTGATCTTTTTCTTCTATTCAAATATTTCTCTATGAAACTGGTGTTTCTATCAGCGGCCCTTTGATGATTGCCATTTGTGAAATGAATGATAATCACTTAAAAATATCAAATCTCGCTGTTGATCCATCTCACTATTAGCGAACGAAAAGAAAAACACCTCAGTTCGTTTTTTTGGGTTAGTAAGTATAAACCGTCTTTTTCAAAGGACGGTTTTTTTATTTTCTTTTAATATAGACAGCTCTTGCCTATCGCTCAGTTTTGAACAAGTTTCATTAGCTTTAATCTTATTACCATTTACAATTTCTGAATTTGAACAAGAAAATATTTCCTCATCTGGCTTTATTAGGCACAAACATTTTTTTTGCCATTAATTTCTCTGCCATAAAATCCCTGATTGATGGTGGGTTTGTTCTACCATTCGGATTAAATATGGCCAGAATGTTTGGAGCCACAGCTTTACTTTGGGTATTGTATTTACTAAAGCCAAACAAACAACCCATTAAAAGATGGCACTATTCTAGGTTTTTTTGGTGTTCTATTTTAGGTGTAACCATAAATCAACTCCTGTTTATAAAAGGACTTTCGATGACGCATACCATTCATGCTTCATTGCTCATGCTTACTACACCCATTATCATAACCATCATTGCTGCTTGGATCCTTAAAGAACGTTTAACCTGGAATAAAATAATTGGTTTAATCTTAGGGGTCGGCGGAGCTTCCGTTTTGATTTTATCCAAAAAAGTTGAATCAAATGGAATGAATGTTTTACTTGGCGACTTCTTAATCATCGTAAATGCCATTTGTTATTCATACTACTTCATACTCGTGAAACCATTAATGAAACGCTATGATCCACTTACGGTTTTAAGGGTTTGTTTTACCTTGGGTACCGTTATCGCACTTCCCTTTTGTTGGTCGGAGTTTTCCCAAATTCCATGGGCTAAATATGATGGTCAGGCGTTTACTTTACTTACAACGGTGGTTGTCGGGGGTACTTTTTTGGCCTATCTTTTCAATATTTATGGCATAAAACATTTAGGCACTTCTGTATCTGGTGCGTACATTTATTTTCAGCCGGTATTCGCCACGCTCATCTCAATGTTTTTTATGGGAGAAAAACTAGATTGGTTTAAAGCCATTGCTGCGATTTGCATTTTCGCAGGTGTGTTCATCATAAACAAATCAGCAAAAGCAGATGCTGAAGTAGATGTTGCTGAAGAAAAAGGGTAATATTTTTTCCGAATTCCAACCTTCTTTTATTGATTCGGAAAACTCCAGGATATTATTTTTTTGTCTGTCTTTTTAAAATCTTCCCAACTGTCGCTTTTTATTTCTATACCTATGACTCCGCATGTGGGAACATCGTCAATCTTAAAATCTGCTGATATTTCGTTTACAAAGTTGGTGACTCCAGGATTATGAGCGACAATGAATACTGTATTATAAGTATTGCTTACAGATGAAATGAATCGGATTAATGCTTCTTCAGTTGCATGATAAAGTCCATCTTCGAATTGAATTTTATTCTGGTCTATTCCCCATGAACTACATAGTCCATTTGCAGTCTGCTTGGTTCTTAATGCAGAACTGCAAAATATCTTATCTATTTTGTCTTTTAAGGTAGCGAATCGATCAGCCATTTTCTGCACTTCCTGCAATCCGGTTTCGTTCAAGGGTCTTGAAAAATCAGATTCGCCCGGATAGGCATATCTGCTTTTGGCATGTCTGATGATGTAAACTGTTTTACTCATGTTTATGATCCGTAACCTCTTACGTTTTTCCCTTCCAAAAAATTCATGAGTGCTTTATTGCAAACACGGTTTCCGCCTGGTGTAGGATAATCTCCAGTAAAATACCAATCTCCTTTGTTGTTCGGACAAGCCTCATGTAAGGATTCGATGGATTGATAGATTACGTCTACCGGAATGGTAAATCCTTCTGGTGTAATCAGCTGAGCAATTTTGGATGATATTTGTTCAGTACTAAAAGGGGCATAAATTCTCTTAACTAGATTTTCGGTTTGCCATTGATTTGTGGCTTGCATTTCTTTGCATTTGGCTGTCAACTCTTCCAGCAAAGCATCCATTCCATTTTCTTTGATGAGTGCTATAGCAGCTTTGAAAGCAACAAAATCACCCAACTTACTCATGTCAATTCCATAGCAATCCGGATAACGAATCTGAGGAGCTGAGGAAACGACAATAACACGTTTGGGTTTCAATCTTCCCAACATTCTGATGATGCTTTCCTTAAGTGTTGTACCTCGTACGATACTGTCATCAATCACAACCAAGGTATCCGTATCTTTTTTTACGGTTCCGTATGTGATGTCATACACGTGTTGAACCATCTCGTTTCTGCTGCTGTCTTCCGTAATAAATGTCCGCAGTTTTACATCCTTGATGGCTATCTTTTCGATTCGAATCTTACGGTTGATCATCTCCGTTAGTTTTTCCTCATCGAACGACTTATCCCAACTCATGATTCGCTCAATTTTGATTTTATTGAGGTAATCTTCTGCGCCTTTTATCAAGCCATAAAACGCAGTTTCTGCGGTATTCGGAATAAAGGAAAATATCGTGTTTCGGAGGTCGTATTCAATCGCATTCAAAACAACATGACTCAGGTGATAGCCAAGAGAAATTCTTTCGCGATAAATTTTTTCATCACTGCCTCTGCTAAAATAGATGCGTTCGAAGCTGCAAGCCTTTCTCTCTTTGGCAGGAACGATTTCTTCAATGCTGTGTGAGCCATCTGCATTTACAATCAGTGCCATTCCAGGCATCAATTCTTTTACTTCATTTTCTTCTAGATTGAAAGCAGTTCGTATAGCCGCTCTCTCACTGGCCGCAACAACGATTTCGTTGCTTATGTAATAGTATGATGGTCTTATTCCATGTGCATCTCTTACCACAAATGAATCGCCACTTCCGGTTACGCCAGAAAAATGAAATCCGCCGTCCATTAAAGGAACTGCTTTTTTCAATACGGAAACAATGTCTGTTTTACCTGGATTCAATTCATCTTCTTTGGTCAAAAAAGTATGAAGCACTTCCATCATCGCGGCTAAATCGCTCTGTTTCTGAAAAGCATCTGGATGGATGCCAATATTTTCAAAAATCTCTTCGGTATTAACCAAATTAAAATTCCCTGCCAAAGCCAGATTCCTTGCGGGAACTGGATTCATCTTGATAAAGGGATGACAAAATTCGATGTTGTTTTTGCCTTGTGTGCCATAGCGAAGATGTCCGAGCAAAATCTCTCCCATAAAGGGCAGATTGCCTTTCATCAGTCCGGGATGGTTGGTGATATCTGGAATGTGTGATTCTACTTCTTTTAATTCTTTTCCAATTCTTTCAAAAAGATCGGCAATGGGTTGTTGAGCGTTGCTTCTGATTCGATAAAAGAAGGGGTAACCGGGCTCAGTATTTAATTTTACCGTGGCGAGTCCAGCGCCATCTTGTCCACGATTGTGTTGTTTTTCCATCAACAGATACAGCTTATTGAGGCCATAGAGTATGTCTTTGTGTTTCTGTTGATAATGAGAGAATGGCTTCAATAGTCTGATAAAAGCCAGTCCGCACTCATGTTTTATAGAATCGCTCATAAAAAGTAAGGGAATAGGCTGCAAATGTAATTCATACATTTGTCTAAACAAAAACCCCGATCATTTCGACCGGGGTTTGTTATTTTTTTAAGATTCTTGAGGATTAAAGTCCACTCAAACAGATTCCGATTTGCAAGGGTCTTATGTCTGCCGCTACGCTGGTTTTAAATAAGGTTGAAAGCGCGTAAGAAGAGAAAATCGAGAAATTGCCATAGCCCACTCTTGCTGTTGCAGAAATTCGGGTGGTGTTGAAATAGCTTTTATCGTTCACTTTGATGATATTGTCGTTTAATTGATTGCCGTTTCTGTTTTGGAGAATCTTTCCTTTGGTGTGTGCATTTACCAAAAGCCCGATTTTTGCACCCACTGCAATCTTCAACGATTTGTTTGGTGTTTTTGGTCTTGAAAAATACCTGAATTCAAGCGGAATTTCTGCGAAAGTGGTAGCCAGTTTGTATTTTTTGAATCGATTAACGGTATCCAGTCTTTCAAAAAGCAATTTAGGGGCTGTTCCTTCTATAGCTAATCTTGTGTTTTCGAAGAAGGCGTTGCTGGTGCTGATTCCGATCCCGAATGCAACACTGAATTTAGGGTTCGATTTGAAGGATTTGTCTAACATCACCTGAAAGTTAAAGCCTCTAGAAGTAGGTCTGAAACGATCAGACAAGCTGTCTGGGGTGTTGAGCCACATATCATTGCTGATTTGCAACATAAAATGATCTGCAGATCTTCCTTCACTGTCTTTCGAGAATATACCTTTCTGTGCGAAACCGGCTTTCAGTGTCATCGAAAGCACCAATAGAGTTATGATTTTTTTCATTGCTTTAACTTAGGGCACAAATTTAAGTTGATTCGTGGGTTAAATGAATGTTAAAGCAAAAAATACAGCACATCCATGATTAACATCATCCTAAAATTCTACGATAAAACCAATGGTTGGTATCACATTGCCATCTTTATTTTTCAGCAAAAGCGGTGTGGCATTGCTTCCGTTGGGTTGTAAGGGCAGATTGTCTGTGGTTTCAAATGCACTATTATCAGCCGTTCTTTTGAAAGTATAAGCATCTACACCTGTTGCTTTAGAGCCATAGAAATTTTGTACGTCTAAAAACAGATCGAACGTTATTTTTTTGAAATTCCATTTTTTGTCGATGCGCAAGTCGCCAGAATGAAATGCAGGGAGTCTTTGTGTATTGAGTCTTGTATAATCAAAAACGCCAGTTCCTAGAGTCACATAATTATTTCGGCTAGCTACTTCGTCGTAAGGGGTAAATGGTGCTTCACCTTGGTATCTGAATTTTACGCCAATTTCCCAGTTTCTGCCCAATTTATAACCTGCAGTCAGGCTAATCAGGTGTCTGTTATCCCAACTGGCTGGCGCTAATTTTTTATTTTTTCCGGTGAATTCGCTCCAATACAAAGTATAACTAAACACACCGAATAATTTTTTGGTCAGTTTTTGTTGCGCAAAAAACTCAAATCCGTAGGCTCTTCCGGTTCCGGATTGATCGATGGGTTCGTTTCCAATCGCTCCAAATTCGGTGCCTTTGTTTGCCAGACTGATTCCGTCGTTTATGCTTACGGGATAGTTGCGGTATGATTTGTAAAATCCTTCTAAGGTAAATCGGGTTGTGCTTTTGGGCAGATATTCGAATCCGGTTACATAATGTGTGCTTTGGATGTATTTGCCAGGATTTAGGTTACCGTTTCCTGGATTAGCGAATGCGAGTTGCGTATAACTAGGTAAGCGATGGTACAAACCTACGCTGGCATTAAAGTTGATTTTTGAATTGATGGCAAATCCGGCGCTGACTCTCGGACTCCATTGTTTGAATGGATTGGCTTCGCTGTTTTTGAGAGAATTTCCATCGATGCGAATTCCGGCGCTTACAGACAATCTGTTGTTCAGCAATCTGCTTCCAGCCTGAATGAATCCACCATAGCGTATAAAATTCAATTCGGTTTTGTTGGTTATGGTGATGGCGGGTACATTATTGCCGGCGCTATCTATTCCGGCAGCACGCAGGATTTGAAACAAATCATTGGTGAATGAAACGTATTGAGTCATAACGCCATAGCTAAGCGTGAGTTTGTCGAAGTTGGTCGTTGCATCCCATCTCAATTTGTTTTCGGTTTCCACACTTCTGATTCTGAAGGTAAGATCGGCATCATTGGGATTGTCGTTGTTCAGGTATTTGTCTGCCTGATTATTGAGCGAATTTCGACTCAGACTGAGATTCCAGAAACCACGGTTGGTTATGCGTTTCAATGAAGATCCGAACGTATAGCTCCATTGATTGATCATTGGATTGCTGTTGATGATGTATTTTTTTTCTGGTGTTGCTGTTTTAGGTGCAGCAAAACCGAATTCGTCGATGGCGCCGATACCCAGAAAAGTTAGGGTGGTGTTTTTATTTATTCGTGTTGATGTTTTGGCTTGAAAGTCCCAGTAGTTGGGTCTTATAGGTAGATCGAGTGCCTGGAATAATAGCTGAAGATAACTTCTGCGTGCTGAGGCGAGGAAAGTGGTTTTAGGAGTGAGAGGGCCATCGAAGGTGGCTGCAACTTCGGTTCCACTCAGTCGGAAATTGCCTTGAAGTTTGTTTGGGTTTCCGTTTTTCTGTTTGAATTGGAAAACACTACTTAGGGCATTGTCGTATCGGGCATCGAAAGCCGAGGTGCTGAGTTTTACGTCTTCGATAAAACTTACATTGAGTATGCCTTGTGGTCCGCCGCCACTGCCTTGTGTACTAAAGTGGTTGATGATGGGCACTTCGATGCCATCAAGGTAAAAAACATTTTCGCTAGGTGCGCCGCCGCGAATGATGATGTCGTTGCGGAAGCTTCCACCAGCAGCTCCTCCACCGACGCCTGGTAGAGATTGGATCACTTTGCTGATGTCGAAATTGCCGCCTGGATTGGCTTTGATTTCTTCTGTGGTGAGTCTTTGTATGCTAAGCGGACTTTCCAAGCTGGTGGCCCTTGCTGTATTTTTTTTGCTGCTTACGGTAACGGTGCTGAGCTGACCGATAGCCGTATTTACTTCGATGAGGAGGTTATTTTCATTTCCGCTGGTGATGGTAAGGTTGGTAAGGGATTTTGGTTCAATGTCTACCCCGGTAATGAGAAGTGCATAAGAACCAGGCACGAGGGTTGCGAACCTGAAGTTTCCGATGGAATCGGATATTTGGGAGATATTACCTGGGCTGACTTTTACGGTAAGGCCAGCCATTGGTTTTTGGGTTAAACGATTGATGATGGAGCCACTTAAGCGACCATTGGATTGGGCGGAAGCAGTATTTTTCAGTGTCAGAAAAATACTCATTGACAGTAAGGCAGGAATTACTTTCCGAATTAACGAGGGGATAATTTTCATGAAAAAATTAACAAGAAAGGAAGTGAAAAGTTCGAAGAGATAAGTAGGCAATGCTTGAAAAATCCTATAGTTTTTGATGGTGATGAAGTAATCTTTCTTTTGTTTGTGGAACCATCTGAATATCTCAATTACTTATTGGAGTGTACTTCTCACACAAGTGGGCATAAAAAAATCCCGACGAATCGGGAATTTGTGGACCCACCTGGGCTCGAACCAGGGACCCTCTGATTATGAGTCAGATGCTCTAACCGGCTGAGCTATAGGTCCGTTCACCTGAACACATTCGCGTTCAAGTGGGTTGCAAAAGTAGGTATTTCCAACAATCAAGGCAAGTTTTTTCTTTTATAAACCCTTTTTTCTGAGCATGTTTGAGACAGGTTTTGATGGTAAAAACTTCTTTTCTCTACTTAAAATTTTACCAACTTTTAAAATACATACTTGTACTGTCAATTCGTTTTTTTATTTTTGTATCCAACTGAATACAGTATTTCAAAATGTACTTTATAGAAAAGACCTCAGAATTTGATAAGTGGTTTAGAAAACTTAATGACGTAAGAGCAAAAGCAAAAATTTTGTTTCGACTTCAAAAATTAGAGGAAGATGAATACTTTGGAGATTGTGAATCTGTTGGAGAGGGAATTAGAGAATTGAAAATCAACTATGCAAAGGGCTATAGAGTTTATTTCAAAGAAAAAGATGGAAAAATCATCATTCTACTGATCGGTGGTGATAAATCAACTCAAATAAAAGACATTCAAAAAGCAAAAGACATTTGGAATAAATTGAAAAAATAGAAAAATGGAAACAACAAAATTTGACATAGCAGATTATTTAGACAACAACGAGATGATAACAGCGTATCTAAATACAGTTTTAGAAGAAGGAAGTGAAACAGAAATTATAACAGCCATCGGATATGTTGCAAAGGCAATTGGTATGACCAAAATAGCTCAAGAAACTGGAATGAGCAGACCAAGTTTATACAAGGCATTATCCGAGGGTTCTAAGCCACAATTTTCAACAATTATGAAAGTATTGAAAGCTGTTGGAGGACAAATACAAATAAATCCTGTACGGATGTAATTAATAAATCATCAAAATGAAAGCTTCCCGTTTCGACGGGATTTTTTTGCACTAGGTTGAGACGTTTATCTCGATGACTATCGGGAAGCCCAGGTGGGGTCCAAACAGAAAAAAACATTTACACGTTAAAATGGAGATATTTTTTACACTAGGTATGTACCTGGTTTTGAGGATAAATCTTATTTTTCAAACAGTATTTTCAATACAAGTCAGCCCAAAAGAATGAGGTAAATTTCCACCTTTTTTTTAGATGCAACGTATTCTCAATCTTAA
Organism: Bacteroidota bacterium; assembly: GCA_039805285.1. Lineage (GTDB taxonomy): Bacteria > Bacteroidota > Bacteroidia > Chitinophagales > Chitinophagaceae > Ferruginibacter. The sequence continues at coordinate 681 of JBDLUO010000118.1, read as the reverse complement.
AATGAATATAAAAACTTATAATAATAAATAGATTACATAAATTGTCTACTGAAAAGAAACTTTTAGAAGATAATGTGCAAAGTATATAATCAAATTGGCTCTTTAAAAACAATCCAAGTTCATTTGCGCAATAATAATGTGTGTGATTTCAATTCAATAAAGGATATAATTTACTTTCAAAAAAATTACACCATAGCTCAACAGCAAATTATCTCAAACCAAACTATTTTAATTGCACAAGAAAAAAATATACTTAAAGAAGAAATACCACAATTAGAACGATTACTTGAATCCAAAAAAAATGAAGCCACGCAATTATTGAACTTAGAATTGCAGGATTTAAAACAAAAATTAGAGAATTTACTATCAGCAAAATCAAACATTGTCAAAGGATTATTCGACTTTATCAAAAGGCATAAACTGAAGAAAAAAATTCAAAATTTAGAAAACAAATTTGAAGCCATTATTGCCAATTCAATTATTGATTCGACAAATACACTACATACAAAAACCAGTCGTTACAATTTTATTGTTTCTCATTTTTCTGATGCAGTTCAACGAAGTGCGAATTCAGAACTCAAAGAATTAGAAAGAAAAAAAAAGGTTATTGACCAAATAAATCCAAGTATTTACGGTGCTATTGGAGAAAATAAGGTTGCTAAAGAATTAGAAAATTTATCT
>JBDLUO010000117.1:0-5524 GCA_039805285.1 Bacteroidota bacterium | reverse complement strand
GGCAACTTTAAATGCCGCCTATGCCATGGAATGTGAAAAGGATCTAGGAAGCATCACCAAAGGAAAATTAGCCAATCTGATTTTTACAAAACCGTTGCCATCCATCGCTTATTTGCCTTATTCATTCGGCAGTAATCTTATAGAAAGAGTGATGATCAACGGAAAATTTATAGTATAATTCAAAATTGAAAAACGAATACAAATGAAGCAACTCATCGAATGTGTACCTAATTTTTCTGAAGGAATAGACATGAATATTATCGGACAGATTACCCGTGAAATTGAATCTGTCGAAGGCGTAAGATTGTTGAATGTTGATCCGGGAAAAGCGACAAACAGAACGGTGGTAACTTTTGTTGGGGAGCCTCAAAATGTGATTGATGCCGCTTTTCTGGCCATCAAAAAAGCCGGAGAGTTAATTGATATGTCTAAGCATAAAGGCGAACATCCGAGAATGGGAGCTACAGATGTTTGTCCGTTGATCCCCATTGCCAACATCAGCATGGAGGAAACGGTAGTTTTTGCAAAAAAACTTGCAGAGCGGGTAGGAAAGGAATTGGATTTGCCCATTTACTTATACGAAGAAGCACAGTCGAACAAATCAAGAAGCAATCTCTCTGTTATTCGTGCAGGCGAGTACGAAGGGCTGTCGGATAAAATAGTAAAGCCGGAATGGAAGCCAGATTTTGGGCCAGCGGCATATGATGCGAAGAGAGGGGCGACCGTAATTGGAGCGAGAGATTTTTTAGTTGCGTACAACATCAATTTAAATACCACTTCAACAAGAAGGGCCAATGCGGTAGCTTTTGATATCCGTGAAGCTGGAAGAACAAAAAAAGTAAATGGGAAAGTGGTGAATGATGAGCAAGGCAAACCTATAGTTATACCAGGAAGTTTAAAATGTGTAAAGGCGATAGGATGGTTTATTGAAGAATATGGGATCGCGCAGATTTCCATCAATCTAACCAATATCAATGTAACGCCTGTACATATTGCTTTTGATGAAGCATGTAAAAAAGCCAATGAACGCGGTTTAAGGGTGACGGGTAGCGAATTGGTCGGACTTGTTCCTTTGAAATCGATGTTGGATGCCGGACGTTATTTTTTAGCAAAGCAGCAGCGCTCCGTAGGTGTCAGCGAATCTGAGTTGATCAAAATTGCTGTAAAATCCATGGGATTAGACGAATTGAGTCCTTTTAATCCACAAGAACGCATTATAGAATATATGTTATCCGATTCAACATCCAAGAAGCTTGTCGGTATGAACCTGGTTGAATTCGCGAATGAAACCGCAAGCGAAAGTCCGGCACCAGGTGGTGGATCTATCTCAGCTTACATTGGGTCTTTGGGTATTTCCTTGGCTACGATGGTCGCCAATTTATCTTCACACAAAGTAGGTTGGGACGACCAATGGGAAGTTTTTAGTAATTGGGCAGAAAAAGGTCAAAAGTTGAAAGATCGTTTGTTGTATTTGGTAGATGAAGATACCCGCGCTTTCAATAAGATAATGGATGCATTTGGACTGCCAAAGCAATCCGATGCAGAAAAGGCAGCCAGAACATCCGCGATTCAGGATGCAACAAAATTTGCCATTGAGATACCTTTGGAAGTTATGCGATTGAGTTTGGAAAGCATGGAAGTGATTGGAAAAATGGCAGAGATCGGAAATCCGAACTCGGTTTCTGATGCAGGTGTTGGGGCTCTTTGCGCGAGAAGTGCTGTATTAGGCGCATTTTTGAATGTGAAAATCAATGCCTCGGGCTACAAAGATGCGGCTTATGTTGAGCGGGTACTTGCCGAAGGAAAGACAATCGAAGCTAAAGCCATCGAACTTGAAAAAAGTATTCTTGAATTGGTAAATCAAAAAATCGGGTAGCATCAGGGTTCATAAACCAAACGAATGGTACTGTTCGAATTTAAATCGGCGCTGGCATGCAGTTCGTATCTCTTTTTGCCAGACGTGATTACGAGTGTGGCCGTATTTGGAGCAATCAACCCTAGATTCTCGGCAAACATGACGATTTCGTGTATGTCTGTATTTTCATCCAAAACGAGATTGATCACAATGGGTTTATCCGTTAGTCTTTCATTTATTTTGAGCATCTCTCCATTGTAGAAAATACTCACAGAGTCGTTGTCGATGGTGCCGTTATCAAATAGTTTTATTTCTACTTTTTTTTCTTTGATGACAATGGACTTTACTTCTCCTTTTTTCCTGGACTGCATTTCCTTCAATTTGGCCTCGTATTCTTTTGAAGGAATTTTTTGTTTTTGGATCGTGATGGGATTCTCTTTCGGAGGTTCAATTTTTTCTTTGATTACTTCTGGTTTTGGGGCAGGAGGAATAATCGGTTTCGCTATGCTGTCTTTTGCTTTCTTTGGTTGAGGATTTGGGATGATGGTTGTATTTGGCGCGGGCTCATTTTGTTTTATGGGAGCATAACAAAGTGGTAAGTAGGTTGATGGTTTTTTGGGTGTTTTGCTGATTCTACGGAGCCAAAAAAGTTCATTCATAAATTCATCTAATATCCCAGGGAGTATTGGAGTGGTTATGATGGCTCCTCGCAACATGTCTTTGTTTCCGGGCATTCCGTACCAAAGTTTGATTGTCATAAGTACATGATCGCCGCTATTTTTGATAAATGAGATCCCTTTTAATGTCCAAACTCCAGTAGCTTCATCTAGTTTTCCTTTAAAATATGCCTTGCAATTGCTTGATTTTCTTTTTAGAACAACGTCGTATGTGTATCCACAGATTTCATTTTTTTCTTGTGTCATTTCAATTCGCAGATATTCATCACTGGTTAAACCTTCCCAAGTTCCGGTCATGGATTGGGAAATAGCAAAGAAGGGGAGACAAATGAGAAAGGTGAAGAATATCCGAACAGAACTCGTTTTCATAATGCGGTAAATTTAGGCCAAATTTTAACCTATTCACATAAAGGATTGGTAAAATTATGTTACGAAACAGGGCTAAGATTAACGTTAAAGCTTAACGATTCCATTTGACTAAAAAAGATAATACACTTGAAAATGACTTAAATGTTATGAGATTGTTGTGAAATTAGAACAAGGTAAACCTGATTTTTTACATCTTTTTTAAAAAAAACGTTAGATTTGACGTCCGACTTAAATAATTTAGATTAAACTGAATAAACTTCAATAATGATTTTAATAAAAACAAAGATGCAAAACAAAGCCATAATATCTCTATTTTCTATATTGGTTTTGGCGGCATCATGTACGAAAGACACTACTTTGGTAGACAAGACAGCTGCAGTAGATCCTTTGGTTATTGTGCCTCCTGTTGCACCTCCTACGATTGCTACAGACAGTACATTGATTATGGGAAATCCAAGTAATGCATCTACTAATCCGGCCGACATTGGAAATTATCTATTGAGAGAAGGCTATTATTCTGTTTCGTATAACAGAGATCGTGGTATTGCGAATTGGGTAAGTTGGCATACGGTTTCTACGGATTATGGATCTGTTCCTCGTCAGGATGATTTTAGATCAAATCCCAATTTGCCATCTGGTTGGTATCAAGTAACCAATGTGAGTTACGGTAATAGTGGATTTGATCGTGGACACCTTTGTCCATCGGCCGACAGAACATCGAGCATAGTTGCGAATTCTTCTACCTTTCTTATGACCAACATGATACCGCAAGCACCTACGAACAATCAAATTACATGGGCTAGATTGGAAGATTATTGCCGCACGCTTGTTCAGGGCGGTAGTGAATTGTATATCATTGCGGGAGCCTATGGAGAAGGTGGAAGTACCAGTGCCGGGGGTGTTCAGAATACGTTAGACAATGGTCGAGTTACAGTTCCATCTACTTTGTGGAAAGTGATTTTGGTTCTACCTAACGGATCAAACGACTTAAATCGTGTTGGAAATGCAACAAGAGTAATCAGTGTGGTAATGCCCAACCAAGATGGGTTATCATCTGATTGGAAAATTTACAGAAATTCGGTTGATTTCATCGAACAAGAAACAGGTTTAAATTTACTTTCTAATCTCTCTACCTCAATTCAAAACAACGTAGAAGCGAGGGTAGACAATCTATAAAAAAACACAATAACGCAATTTTTCGTACTCGTTTGCGTTAAAGTCCTGTCATATCAACACTCAAAAGCAATTGCTATAGATTAGATTTATTTTCTAATGGCATGTGTATTATACGTAGTAAAAACACGTGTAATTTTTTTATTATTTTTTTTAGTCTCACATACTAAAGGCATACAAACGGTCGTTATAAGGTTATCCTATAACCAGCCATCCCCTAAGTGGCTAAATCCAATGCCGATGAGACAGTTTCTACCCTTACTATTCGTCTTGCTCAGCGTTCAACTATTTGGACAATCAAGCAGCAGTGAAAAAACAAGAAATTCAGTTCCCCAAAATAATGTTGTTTCGTCGCAAACAAATTTTACTATTACCAACGAATGGGATGAAATAGAGCCATTTTACAATGGATTTGCCCGTGTTTTATTGGGTCAAAAATTTACTTTTATCAATAAAAAGGGTGCAGCCATTAGTGCTGTAATTTTTGATGGGGCTAGAAATTTTTCTAAGGGTATGGTAGCCGTTCAACAAGAAGAGAAGTGGGGTTTCATGGATGAGTCGGGTAAAATTAAAGTTCCTTGTGAATATGATGTTGTGTTTGATTTCTTTACTGAAAAAACCATAGTTTCAAAAGGCAACAATTGGTATTTAATTAATAAATCGAACGATCTAAAAATCTTGGATGGTGTTTCTGCTTGTAAAGGCTACGAAAAAGGAAATTTCATCGTAATAAAAAATGGACAAGAGGGTAAATTAAGCATCAATGGTCAGTTTGTAGCAACCATCAATTTGGTGAATGCCAATGTCGCTAACAGACAAACTAGCCCTAGTGTAAACAATGCCAGTTCGGTAACTTGTCCGAATAACCTTGATTTTGAAAATGGAAATTTTACGGATTGGAAATGTTTTACTGGTAGAGTGGACTCAATAGGAAACACCAACTCAATTACAGTAACGCCCTCTCTCCCGATAAATAATCGTCATCGCATAATCACCCGAGCAAATCCTTCAGGCATAGACCCGTTTGGTTTATTTCCTACGAATCCTCCAGATGGAAGTAATTTTGCCGTTCGTTTGGGTAATACCAATATTGGCGCACAAGCTGAACGTATTTCATTTACCATACATGTTCCAATAAACGACAGTAATTTTTCAATTAAATATGATTATGCTGTAGTTTTTCAAGACCCAAATCATACTACTTGGTCTCAGCCGCGATTTACAGCCAGGTTGTTTGACTCTGCTGCAAATGCGTATATAGAATGTGCCTCATTTGAGTACATTTCAACTTCGAATCTGCCTGGATTCGCAGTTTCTGCGGTGGATACCTCAGTAATCTTTAAGCCGTGGTCCTCTGTTTTTATCGGATTAGGTGCCTATGCAGGTAAGACTATTTTCCTTGAGTTTACCACAGCAGATTGTGTAAGAAGGGGGCATTGGGGTTATGCTT
>JBDLUO010000116.1:0-3693 GCA_039805285.1 Bacteroidota bacterium | reverse complement strand
AAAAAATATCATTCTTTCCATTCCAACAATATTAATACATATAATTTGAGTACCCGTGGTGAAAAAACGCAACATCTGGTGTTTTTTCACGCAGAATATAACCTCTTAATCACTGATTTTTGAATCGTTGAGTTTATATGGTACCCTGAAAACCAAACCGGGATGGTTCTCCATTCCCGGTTCATTTTTATATATTTATTAATTTAAATATGCCTAATATCCTAACTTACAGCTTTTTATCAACTTTGATTATTTTTTTTATTTGCCAATCCATAGTTTTTATTCAAGTTCACTGCGTAATTTCACGCAGCAAAATAACGGGTACAATTGCTGATTCATTTGTAAAAAAAATATCAGACCTTGCTACAAATTCTGATTCTTACCCGTCTAAACCCAAAATGACTCATCCATGAACCAAGAAACCAAAGAACCAATCCGTGTAATCATAGCAGATGACCATGTTCTATATAGAGCTGGCGTAAAAACTTCACTCAGCATACGCAACGATATCAAAGTAATCGCAGAGGCAGACAATGGCATGCATTTACTCAATCTTATCAAAAATATTGATGCTGATGTTGTTTTATTAGACATCCAAATGCCAATCATGGATGGAATTGCGACACTTCCAGAACTTAAGAAAATCGCTCCTCACACAAAAGTTATCATGCTAACGATGGTAGATGACAACAGCATGATCACAAAACTAATGGAACTTGGCGCTAACAGCTATCTAACAAAAACAAGCGACAGTGAAATAATATACGAAGCCATAAAAACTTGTCACGAACAAGAATATTACTTCAATTCGCTCACCAACAAAGCGCTATTAAGCAACTTAAAACAAAAAAATCCCGTTTTACCTCAACAACTTTCCCCTCAAGAAGCTCAGTTAAACGACAAAGAAACAACCATACTTAGACTGATGTGTGAAGAAAAAAGCACTAAAGAAATTGCTGACCTTGTAGATCTTAGTCCAAGAACAGTTGAAGCCATCAGAGATCGTTTAAAAGTGAAAACAGGCTCAAAAACCACTACCGGCCTCATAATGTATGCCGTTAAACACAAAATAATTGATGAAATCTGATGCACTTCTCGCTTCTTTTACATCAATACCCCACATGAATTTTATCAATTACAACGGGAAAATATACGAAAGTTCAACTCCCATAATCACAGCAGGTAATCGCGGTCTCCGATATGGCGATGGCTTATTCGAAACCATTCGTTGCAAAAATGGCTCCCCTATTTTTATCGATGAGCACTTAAGCAGACTATGGAACGGACTAAAACTACTCAACTTCGAAATACCAAAGCTATTCTCGCCAGACCTACTCGAAAAAGAAATCTCAAGCATTCTACAAAAAAATAAGGTTAAAGATGCAAGAGTGAGGCTCAGTGTAATTAGAGGACAAGGAGGACTATATGACCCCGAAAACGCATCCCCAAATTATCTTATAGAAACCTTCCCGCTTAAAGAATCCTCGAATTGTCTCAACCAAAATGGTTTGCAATGTGGCATTTTTTCTGAAACAAAGAAAATCGCAGACAAGTACAGCAACATTAAGCATAATAATTTTCTTCCCTATTTACTTGGAGCTGCATTCGCAAAGAAAAATAGATTGAATGATGCAATCATTCTCAATGAACACAACAATATCTGCGATTCCACTTTGGCGAATATTTTTATCGTCAAAAACAAAAAAATCTATACCCCAGCGTTAACCGAAGGCTGTATCGCAGGTGTAATGAGAAATTTCGTTATTCAATCTCTTCGAAATACCGATTGGTCCGTAACTGAATGTGTAATCACTCCTGAATTCCTTTACGACGCAGATGAAGTTTTTTTTACCAATGCCATACGCACAATCAGGTGGGTAGCCGGAATTGACAACCATTCTTATGGCTTTTCAATCACTTCTGATGTTTTTGAATTTCTAAAGAAAACAAATCCGAATGTGATTTGTTAATTTCTTTATGAACAATGAAATTGCTGTTTTTTGGTTTCGAAGAGACCTCAGATTATCCGATAATACTGGTTTAATTGATGCCTTATCATCAGGACTTCCTATCCTTCCTATTTTCATTTTTGATACCCATATCTTACATAAACTCGACAATCCCAAAGATGCCAGAGTAGATTTTATTCATCAAACGATTAGCAATCTGGATCTCGAATTGAAAAAAAATGGAAGCACTCTTCACGTTTTTTACGGTGAGCCTTTGCAGGTTTTTAAAGACCTAACACAGAAATACAACATCAAAAAAGTAATCACAAATCACGATTACGAATCATATGGAATACTAAGAGATAAGGAAATTAAAACCTACCTTGAAACCTTGTCATGCAGTTTCTCTTCTTACAAAGACATTGTCATTTTTGAAAAAAATGAAGTAATAAAAGATGATGGCACTCCTTACACTGTATTTACTCCATACAGCCGAAAATGGAAGCTGAGATACTCAACAGACCAACAGAAACCACAACATTTCGACTTTAGTAAAGGGAATTGGGCAACATCAACCAGTGCTTCAATTCCTTCTCTTGAATCTATGGGTTTTGCTCCTTCTGATTGCGATTTCCCTTCATCCATTTGCCCACAAACAATCATTGAAGAATATGCAAAACAGCGCGACTTGCCTGCGGTTCGTGGCACCTCAAGACTGGGCTTACACTTAAGGTTTGGAACGATTTCTGTCCGACAACTCGCAGAAAATACAAGCCAACTTTCCGAAACTTTTCTCAACGAATTGATTTGGCGTGATTTTTACCACATGATTCTTTTTCATTTTCCGAGAGTGGGTGAAGGCAAGGCATTCAAGCCTGCTTATGATGGTATTCATTGGAGAAACAATGAAGCAGAATTTGAAAAATGGTGTCAGGGGAATACGGGTTATCCGATTGTAGATGCTGGTATGAGAGAACTCGCAAATACCGGATTTATGCATAACAGAGTTAGAATGATTGTTGCTTCTTTTTTATGCAAACATTTATTGATAGACTGGCGCTGGGGCGAATCTTGGTTTGCCAAGCACTTGCTGGATTACGACTTTGCAGCCAACAATGGCGGATGGCAATGGGCAGCAGGAAGTGGTTGTGATGCTGCGCCTTACTTTAGAATTTTCAATCCATACCTTCAAACCAAAAAATTTGATGCTGATGGCGCCTATATCAGAAAATGGGTTCCAGAATTCGATTCACTGCAATATCATGCACCTATTGTTCAGCATGAACTTGCAAGAAATCGATGTCTTGAAGTTTATAAGAAAGGTTTACAAGAAAAATAAATCAAAGAAAATAATCTGTAAAAGTAGATTGCTTTTCTATATCGCAATGTTCCAGGAAAATCCCAATCGCTTTTCTGCCAGATTCATTCAATGACATAGAATAATCATTCACGTACAAGTCGATGTGATTTCTCATTACCGTCTCATTCATTTCCTGAGCATTTGCAATTACAAAATCGGAGAGCTCTGGATAGTTACCCCTTGCGAATGCTATACTTTCAGCAATTAATGTTTCAATTCTCCGAGCGATTTCTTTGTCTAATTTTCTAGACGCTACAATTCCGCCAAGTGGTATTGGCATACCTGTTTTTTCTTCCCAAACCTCACCCAAGTCGCAAATTTTATGAAGCCCTTTTTCTACATAGGTGAATCTATTTTCGTGGATGATCACACCCATTCCTTTAT
>JBDLUO010000115.1:0-7615 GCA_039805285.1 Bacteroidota bacterium | reverse complement strand
AAGGATTATGCGAATAAATTGATTCGCCCACCATTGAAACGATGGGCTATGATACAATGCTATAAATGCATTATTAGATTTGCTTGAGGTATTTTCTGGTAGCCTACCGTTTCAACGGTGGGCGTTGGATGGAATGAATAGAGTCTTCTTCATTTCTTTGTCTTGATACAAAGAAACGAAGCAAAGAAAAATCAAGGCAAACCCGATCGCTCCGCGCGTTTTGAATAATAATTTGTGATTGGTAATAAGTGATTGGTGATTGATAGTTTTCATTATAACTAATTCTAAATCCTAAATCTCAAATTCCAAATCCGCGCAGCGGAACCACAAACCTCCCAAACCTCCCCAAACGTCCAAACGTCAAACCTCCATACGTTTTCTCTTTCATTTGTCTTTCTTCTTCATTTCTTTGTCTTGATACAAAGAAACGAAGCAAAGAAAAATCAAGGCAAACCCGATCGCTCCGCGCGTTTTGCCTGGCTCACGCGCATCTTCGTTAATAAATTCGCCACCGTTTCAACGGTAGGCAATGATTGAATATCGATTAAAATGTTATGTATGATTCAAATCAATTCTTTTGGATTAACATCCAACGCCGAGGCAATTAGAGAAAGATAAGAGACGCTGAAATTGACCTTGCCTAGCTCTACCCTATTTATTTGGGAATAATCTTTGTCGTTGCACTTAAATGCAAGATCGGTTTGGGTAAGCCCTTTACTCAACCGAATTTCACGGATTCGACCTCCCACCTTAAGGAGGAATTCATCATCTCGATAATATTTGCGCACAGTTTTTTTCAACCATACAAAGGGAATATTTAAGGAGAATTTGTCATAGGGATAATTCTCCTTATATTTGAGATAAATTTTTATAATATGAAGAAAATAACCTTATTCATGGGAATGGTGTTGTGCTTTTTGAGCTGTACCACCAACAACAACAATACAGTAACCCTAATTCCTCTCGCTCCGAGCAATCTTACAGGAACGGTTGTCTCTACCACACAAATCAATCTGAGCTGGACCGACAACGCCACCAACGAAGACGGATATAAAATCGAACGAAAAACCGGCAATGGCAATTATGCGGTGGTAGGAAGTATGGGTGCTGATCTTACCAATTACAACGATTTGGGATTGACTCCCAATACATCATATACTTACAGAGTCTATGCATATAATAGCGCGGGCAATTCAATTCAATATTCGAATGAGGTGACCGTTTCTACACAAGATACTATTCCAACATGGCTTACCAACGGACTTGTTGCTTTTTACCCTTTTAATGGGAATGCCAACGATGAGAGTGGCAATGGGAATAATGGAATAGTAACTGGTGCTACTCTTTCAACAGATAGGTTTAATAATGGGAATAAGGCATTTAGTTTTGATGGGGTGAATGATTATATTACTTCAAGCAGTTCATTTTTAAATGCAAATTCACCGCATACAATTTCTATTTGGTGGCTGACAACTGATTCTACAAAAACCAATCAAACATTATTTAATACGAATCCACACACTCTTGAAAATTTAGCTTTTCATTATTCATCATCAAATAACAATCCACCGTACAAACTAATGTATGGACTTGGGAATGGATTAACAGGAATTGGCAGTTGGAACATAATGCACCCAGATGACAGAATTATTGATTTAACACCTCCAACAGCATCATTGTGGCATAATTTTATTTGGGTAAAAGAGAGTTCATTTATGTGGAAATTTTATTGTGATGGTCAAATCGTCTTTGCTTATAACTCTAATTCTAATGTCGGTTCACAAATTGCAAATATTAGATTTGGTGCTGAAAATGCCGGATTCCCAGGTGGTGGAGCAAATTTTCATGGCTCTCTCGACGACATCCGCATTTACAACCGCGCTTTATCTCAATCAGAAATAACCTATTTGGCAACGCATTAATTTATGTTGTAGAATCTATTGAAAATGGTCGATGAATTGGCGACCATTTTTTCTTTTAAAAACATAATATAAGCATTGATTATTGTGGTTTGATTCTCTAATTTTGTTATATGCCAGTTATCAGTTCATTTTATGGTTTGATTATTTACATGTATTATTTGGATAACAAACAACACAGCCATCCACATATTCATGTAAAGTATCAACAATTTGAGGCAATCTTTAAAATTCCAGATGGAGATTTGTTGGATGGTAATTTACCTAGCGGTAAAATAAAACTAATACTGGCTTGGATAGAATTACATAAAGATGAATTAATGGCTGATTGGGAATTAGCTTCGAGCGGACAGAGAGTTTTCACCATAGACCCTTTAAAATAATCATGAATCCAAGAGTAAAAAATGTAACACCACTGCAAGAGTATTTACTCGAACTCGTATTCACCAATGGCGAGAAAAAAGTATTTGACCTCAAGCCTTACTTGGATTTTGGTATTTTCTCAGAACTCAAAAACCTTACCCTTTTCAACTCAGTAAAAGCATCATGTGGAACAATAGTTTGGGACAATGGAATTGATATTTGTCCAGATACTATTTATTTAGAAAGTATATAAATCATTTCAACGGTGTGCGTTGGATGGAATGAATAGAGTCTTCTTCATTTCTTTGTCTTGATACAAAGAAACGAAGCAAAGAAAAATCAAGGCAAACCCGATCGCACCGCGCGTTTTGAATAATAATTTGTGATTGGTAATAAGTGATTGGTGATTGATAGTTTTCATTATAACTAATTCTAAATCCTAAATCTCAAATTCCAAATCCGCGAAGCGGAACCCCAAACACCAATCCCCGCCTGCCTTTGATGATTGGTGATTACACCAACATCGGCAGGAAAAGAACATTCAAACACCAAACCCACTAAACCTACCAAACCCCTGCCAGCAGGCAGGTAGCAACCCTCAAAAAACACCAACATCGGCAGGAAAAACGAACTATAAACAATAAACTACAAACGAAATAAATCACGAATTAATAATCACAAATCCTAAATCGTAAATTTCTTCTTTCATTCTTTCTTTTATCTTTGCGCACATGTCGAATATCACCAACAACTTCCAAGAAATCATCTCCCATTGTAAGGAGTATGGATACATATTTCAATCTTCAGAACTATACGACGGACTGAGCGCCGTATACGATTACGGCCAAATGGGAGCTCAGCTGAAAAAGAACCTCCGCGACGAGTGGTGGAAAAGCATGACCCAAATGCACGACAATATCGTGGGAATCGACGCAGCCATCTTCATGCACCCTACCGTATGGAAAGCCAGCGGTCACGTGGATAATTTCTCCGACCCGATGATCGACAATAAAGACAGCAACAAAAGATATCGCGTCGATCATCTGATTGAAGCTTATGCTGAAACCTTAGACAAAGAAGCCGGAGAAGCAATCATCGCCGAAATGGACAAATTATTGGCAGCTGATGATCTTGCCGGATTGAAAGCACTGATCGAATCCAATAAAATAAAATGTGCCATCAGTAAAACATGCAACTGGACCGACGTTCGTCAGTTTAACCTCATGTTCAGCACCCAAATAGGTAGCGTTGCAGAAGAAGCAGACACCATCTATTTAAGACCAGAAACGGCACAAGGTATTTTCGTCAACTTCCTTAATGTGCAAAAGACCGGAAGAATGAAAATTCCTTTCGGTATCGCTCAAACCGGAAAAGCATTCAGAAATGAAATCGTTGCTCGTCAATTCATTTTCCGCATGCGCGAATTCGAACAAATGGAAATGCAATTTTTCGTTCGCCCCGGCGCTCAAATGGAATGGTACAATTACTGGAAAGAAACCCGTAAAAAATGGCACGAAAGCATCGGAATTCCTGCAGAAAAATTAAGATATCACGACCACATAAAATTGGCTCACTATGCTGATGCGGCGCTTGATATCGAATTCGAATTTCCATTCGGTTGGAAGGAATTGGAAGGCATCCATAGCCGTACCGATTTTGATCTGTCTCAACACGCTAAATTCAGCAAGAAAAAAATACAATACTTCGATAACGACCTGAACCCCGAAGGCAAGCCATACGGCAACTACACCCCTTTTGTGGTGGAAACATCCGTAGGTCTTGATCGTCTCTTCCTGACCATTCTTTCTCTTGCGTATCAAGAAGAAAAATGGACCAAAGAAGATGGTACAGAAGACAGTCGTGTAGTGCTAAAAATTCCTGCCAAAATCGCTCCAGTGAAATTGGCCATTCTTCCCCTGCTTAAAAAGGATGGATTACCCGAAATCGCATCTGCATTGTTGAATGAGTGCAAGCCACATTTCCATTGCTTCTACGAAGAAAAAGATGCCATCGGAAAAAGATACAGAAGAATGGACGCCATCGGTACGCCTTTCTGTGTAACCATAGATCATCAAACCAAAGAAGACAACATGGTTACGATTCGTTACAGAGATACCATGACGCAAGAGCGCATTGCTTTAAGTGATGTAAAAAAGCTGGTGCTGGAAAAAATAAGCCAATAACTTATTTTCCATCTCTTATTTTTCAATTGCATTTCACACAGGGCTTGTCGGCATAACCATGGCCTACTGCCCATTTTCTGCAAGAATCATACCTCGAGAAACAAGGTAAATCCCGATCAAGCGATTCAACCCTCCATGGTGTCTCCGATGGACAATTGGTGCCGCAAAACACCACTGTACTGCTGTCTTTGGTACAGGAGATTTGAGTCAGAATGAAAAACAAGGAAAAAGAGATAATTGTTGGTAATTTTTTCATCCAACAAGAATACCTGAAAAGGGAAAGCAATCCGATGACGATTGTCAATTAAAAACGAAATTAGTAACTGTATACCACACCCCGAATCTTATGTTGAGACAATCCCCAAAATTTGATTGTCATATAAACGGTTTCTTCTTCGCTAGTGATAAGCAGGAAAATGGCTTTTTTCTGTGCAGCTGATTTTAATATTTTCTGTCTGGCTTTAACCTGTCCCGTATGTGATGTGTGTAAATTGATGAATGCGGTATGTGCTGACAATGCGGACAATTTCGTTAGTCCTTCTGCCTCTTCTTTATTGTGTAGAATAACAATATTATTCCAACTTGAATCATTTGGAACTTCAATTTTTTGCGAAAAAAACTCTTCTCTTCCTGAAGCAAATTTGATTCTTTCTATCGCATAGGAACTTACAGAACGCTCTGCTTGTTCATTCTTATATGTGAAGCTTATGGTGGATTCTTTTATTTTTTTCACAACGGCTTGTTCCACTTTTCCATTGTGAAAAAATAGGGTATCCATTTGACAATAACTCTCAAAACTCAGCATCAT
This sequence comes from Bacteroidota bacterium, assembly GCA_039805285.1. GTDB lineage: Bacteria > Bacteroidota > Bacteroidia > Chitinophagales > Chitinophagaceae > Ferruginibacter. The sequence goes on along the minus strand of JBDLUO010000115.1, from coordinate 2,342 downwards.
CAAACCAAGCAGCAACATTGTTCTTAGAATCGAATGTTTCATTTATTCTTTAATCTTTTACTTCTGGATCTTTATGAAATAAGAAATAAGCCAACCCGATACAGGCAATTAAAGCCGCTATACCAAATAATTGGTTGACTTCTATTTCTTTAAGGTTTAACGTTATTATTTTATTGGCAAGGGCTATAGTGGCTATTTTTAAGATCGACTTTACAGGAATCATATCATTCCCCAACAATAGATACATTGATTTGAAAAGCTCGTAGCCCACTACGATTATCAGTAAGACAGAGAATATGGAATACAATTCGTGTACGTCAATCAGCAACGGATAAGGTTGAGGATCTGCCACTTTTTTGTAAAATACAATAAATAAGTCAAGTGTTCCGAGTACCATTGAAAGAACCAAAATCAACATCAATGCGAAAATGATATACTTAGAGATGTATTTCATTGTACTTAAAAAATATTTTTCCATTCTGGTTCCCAGTTTTCATAAAATTAGGCATTATGAATATAAATTTCATCGCTTAAAGTGGGTAAGCTCAAAATACCTGTGAAATTTATACATTTGTCATAAATACAAAAGCAAAAAATAAATGAAAAAAAATCTACTTGTATCGCTAATCTTATTGATGCAAATCTTTACATTATCTGCCCAATCCAACAACGATTATATAAACGCTGGTCCAGGAATTCGCTATAAACTCATCGGAACATATGATGTTAACCGACTCACCAACATCCTTACCAAAGAAGTTCCAGAAGCCATTGAAGAGCCCGTAAAATATGTGGCTCCTAAAAATGCTGTTAAACTCTTTAGTGTGGAATATAACTCAGTTGTTCCCGAGCAAAACAACCGTCCAACTGTTGCAACCGGATTGATTGCCATCCCTGTAACATCAAATAAAACAATGCCTTTGGTTTCGTATCAACATGGAACTGTATTTGGCAAAGATTGGGTTCCCTCATCCCCTGAAAAATCTTTTGAAACCAGATTGATGCTTGCACAATTCGGCGGACAAGGTTATGTTGTAATTGGTGCGGATTATTTTGGAATGGGATCTTCCAAAGAAAAAGACAGCTACATGGTGATAAACAGTCAGGTGCAAGCTTCTTATGATATGTATGAAGCATCAAAAATTATTTTAACCAAAGAGGGCATAAACACAACCGATTTCTTTATCACTGGATGGTCTCAAGGAGCAGTTATCACAATGGCATTTTTGGAAAAACTTGAATCTGTAGGCGTAAAAGTAAAAGCAGCAGGAACTGCATCGGCTCAATGTGATGGTTACATTATGACCAATGGTTTTTTAAACTTCCCTAGAAAAATTGATGCGCCGTGGGTTACAACGATGTTCATCTTGACGGCTTTTTCTTTTGAAGAATACTATCAAATTCCAGGACTTGCACAAGGTTTGTTTACTGCAGATCAGTACGAACTTGCCAAGCGAGTTTATATGAAGGATTCCACATTGCCGTATTCACAATACCCTGCAGATTTACACAAACTTATTCGTCCAGAATACTTCAATCCCGTTTATTACAAACAATCAGTTTATGGAAAACTAATCAGTGAAATGCACCCTTATCGTTGGGTCATTCAAACGCCAGTGCACATGTATTACGGAGATGTAGATGAATGTTTAACAACTGGATTGGCTCGTCTGCCTATGGAATACCAAAAGGCATTGGGCAATACCAAAGTAGAAGCGTTTTCATCGGGTGCAGATGCAAATCACCGTAAAACCTATGGCCGAGCCTGCTTGGAGTGGAAAACATGGTTCGATAGCATGATGAAGAAATAAAAGATTTTTTTACTGAAGAGCCTGAATGAAAACCCATTCGGCTCTTCTCTTTTTATTGAGTTACTGTTGTAAAGCAAGAATGCGTAAATAATCTGAATTATGAGTAATACATTTAAAAACATCTTAGCTGTAATCTCCGGCTTGATACTGGGAAGCGGAGTGAACATGTTATTGATCAACATAAGCGGTACTATAATACCTCCTCCAAATGGTACCGACACATCAACCATGGAAGGTCTTATTTCTGCACTGCCTCTATTTGAACCCAAACATTTTCTCTTCCCGTTTTTAGCACATGCAGTTGGAACATTAACAGCAGCAATATTTTCAACACTGATTGCACAAACCAAACAGCAAGTACTTGCCATGATCATTGGCTGCCTGTTTTTATTGGGCGGCATTTTAAATGTTGTCATGCTTCCTTCTCCCCTCTGGTTTTCATTGGTAGATTTGATTTTGGCGTATTTTCCGATGGCATATTTGGGATACGTGATTGGAATGAAAATAAAAAAACAATAAAATGAAAAAAAC
>JBDLUO010000114.1:0-5778 GCA_039805285.1 Bacteroidota bacterium | reverse complement strand
TTATGGATGGATTTAGAGAACCATTGCTCCAGTTGTAAGATGAAAATCCTGAACCCGCATTGATCGTAGTAGAATTTCCACACGCACCGATACTGTCGGGGAATGGATTGAAAGACACAATATTGTTTATCACAGCCGTTACGGGAACCCTTTGAGCCGCTAAGCAACCGGTAGACAAATTACGGGCCAAAGCATAATAAGTGGTATTAGATGAAATAACAGGAGTTGTAAAACTAAGTGAATTAGACTGCAACAAATTGCCTCCTACGGTTGCGGAATACCAGTCTATGGTTTGATTTAGACCTGGAGTGGCAGAGATGGTTACACTTCCTGATCCACATCGGTTTCCTCCATTTACGGTTGAAATCGTAGGCAATGGATTTACAGTAACGACTGCTGAAGTAGTTGAAGAACAGCCTGTGGATGTGATTGTTCCAGTAACAGTATACGTTGTTGTGGTAGTTGGTGAAGCTGTCACAGACAAACCTATTGTGTTGCTTAATCCAGGCGAAGGTGACCATGAAAATGTATTTGCTCCAGTTGCTGACAATGTTACAGAAGATCCAGAACAAATTGAAGCTGAATTTACACTGATTTGAGGAATTGGATTTACAGTAACATTAATATTAATCGTTGTGGCATTTTGTCCGGCATTCGGAGTGAATGTATATGTAGCCGATTGTTGATTACTCACAATTGCTGGGCTCCACGCTCCGACAATTCCATTCGTGGATGTTGTTGGCAATATAGGAGCTGTAGATCCTGCACATATTGGTGTAATTGGATTGAATGTAGGTGTTATGTTGTTAGACGATGCTGTTATAGCAAAATTGACATTATTGATGTCGAAAAAGATATTGTCAATAGACTCTATTTTTATTCTTGCTGTTGATGTTGGATTGTTGGGAATAACAAACGCTTCCGTTCCATCGTTGGCAGTGCTGTCAGAAAGAACAATAGGGAAGGTAAGACCGCCGTTGGTACTGAGTGTGATTTTCAATTTGGCGCAGTTGATCGGAGCTAGATTGGTACCATTAACACTCCAGGTAATGGTTTGAGTAGAACCTACCGAATAGGATACTGCTGTGTTTGGAACAGTAACAGCAAATGGACCTCTGGTGCTGTCTACCGTAACAACTACGTCTGTAAATTGGGTTTGCCCTACTTTCACAGGTGCAGTAGAACTGTAGGGAGCATTGTCTCTTACTGTCAATCGGAAGTTAAGGATTCTAGCGACGGAACTTAGTGCCTCGCTGTTCCCATTGACATCCCCACCTGTTAAAGGGCCTGATATCAATCCTCCAACAAGAATAGTCGATAATTTTGGAAACATACGGGTAGGGTTAGACGTAGGCAAAAAACTTACCCAATTCGGCCCAGTTAATTTTGTAGCACTCGCTACACTGCTTGCTCCCGTTTGTGTAGAACCTGCATTGTCGTTTTGCTCCCAGCAATAAGTTAATGGATCGCCATTTGCATCAGACGCTGATCCTGTAAGTGCAAATGGAGTACTTTTTGGAATGGTATAATTTTTTCCGGTATTGACAATCGGAGTAGCATTGTTTGCAGTAATATTTGTTGTAATCGGACAAACTTTAGTCAAAAAATTGGTCTGAATTTGAGCAATGGAGGCCTGATGAAAGATGTCAATGGAATGATTGGCCATGTCCTGGTTTGTAATTCCGGCATAACTCATTATGGTAACACCCGAACCTGGCTCTTTATTTACACCTGTACCTTCGTTGCTCTGTGAAAAAGTATGGTTCCCACCCAACTGATGCCCAACTTCATGTGCAACATAATCGATGTCGAAATTATCTCCTTGTGGAATGCCATCAGACGGAGAAGTAATTCCCCTTCCTTTTAAATTATTGGTACAAACACATCCGATACAACCTGCGTTTCCACCGCCTCCGGAAGCACCGAACATGTGTCCGATATCATAATTGGCCTCCCCTATTTGAGCTGTTAGTGTAGTTTGAAGTTGTGTGTTCCAGCTGGATAATGTTGTACTATATGGATCTGTTGCAGAGTTATAGTAAATTACTTTTGTACTGGAATCAATTAAATTAAGATGAAGCGCAAGGTCTTTCTCATAAATACCATTACAACGGGTAAGGGTATTGTTGAAAGCTGCAAGTACCAATCCAACTTGTGCAGCACTGGTTGCTCCAAAATAATTCGAATACTCTGCATTACAAGATTGCGCCAAACGCATGGTTTTAAGATCTCCACCTGATCTAGCAGTCAAGTTCATCACCTGTGCATTCATCTCCGTAGTCAACTTCTCATCCGGAGTTTGGCAGTTCCATGGCAATTGTCCGGCCGGACGATAAGACCTGAATACCGCGTAAACTCGGTGATCTGAAGAATATGGCTCCATGAATTCAGTTGGTTTTTCTGCACGAAATACCGTTGTCTGAATGCCTTGAGGTGAATAACTTAATTTGAGTGTTGCGTATTTATCGGTAAGTCCTTTACCCGAAAATGCACGAATCTCAGGGAATCTCGCCTGCAACGAAGGTTCAAAGTTCGATGCTTCAACCACCTCGAACTGTTCCATTTCACCATCTGCATTGGGCAAACTGATGATGGTTGTGTGGCGACTGGCATTAGAAACCACCTCGAACAAATCTGCTCTAAGTGTAGCCAAATCTAGGTTGTAGAGTTTGAAACTTTTGGGAAAACTGGCTCTCGAAACCGCTTTGTCTTTTGTAATTTTTTCTGATCCGCTGTATTGCGTCCATACACTCTTGTTCTGAGCAACTGCCATCCCAAATGTTGCCATAGCCAACAAGAAGATTATGCTTTTTTTCATTCTATTGAATTTATTCTTTAGTAAGATAGAAATTAGTTTTTGAATTTCTTATTTGATTTTATTTTAATATAAATTGTCAAATGCGTTTTTAGCGGAATCCTCATCCATAATAGAGGTCTCTAACGCTAAAGTAGTTAGTCGTGATAATGCATTTTTTTTGTGTCGAACAGTTCCTTAATCCTACTTCTTTGTAACAATAGGTTATGTCATCCAGAAACAAATGAAGGGTATCAAAATCAAGGTGATTCATGTGAAAGATTTATTACACAAAAATATCATTCACATCTTTCGGCATGTCATTTTTTGGGTAAAGAAACTTGAGTTAAACAAACGTTTTTTCAAGCGTTATACAGAAAGATTAAACGCTCTGAGTGTATCATTAAGACTCGTTTTTAAATCGGTGCTGGCTTTCCTTTTTCCAATAATCAAGGCGCAACTTACCTCGTAAGTTCCCGCTGGAAATGTTTTAGGAATACTGCCTGGTATAACTACACTTCTTTCGGGTACAAATCCTTTGTATTCAACGGGCTCGGCGCCACTAACATCTATAATTTTGGTTGATTGTGTAAGCACAACATTCGCTCCAAGTACAGCCTCTTTGCCAACTCTTACGCCTTCAACCACAATACAACGGCTTCCGATAAAACATCCGTCTTCAATAATAACCGGACTCGCTTGTAATGGTTCTAATACGCCTCCAATACCAACACCTCCGCTAAGATGTACATTTTTTCCAATCTGAGCACAACTTCCTACTGTTGCCCATGTATCTACCATGGTGCCTTCGTCTACATAAGCCCCAATGTTTACATAGGATGGCATTAGAATCACATTCTTTGCCAAATATGCTCCATATCTCGCTACCGCATGTGGAACAGCCCTTACTCCGAGTTTCTCGTACCCAGATTTCAGCTTCATTTTATCATAAAACTCAAATGGTGGTAAACTATGGGTTTCCATGGGTTGTATCGAAAAATACATAAGTATAGCCTGTTTCACCCATTCATTTACTTTCCATTCTCCTTCAGTTGGTTCAGCTACCCTTAGTATTCCTTTATCCACTTGTTCTATAACAGATCTAACCGCTTCAGAATACATTTCATTCTGTAACAAACTCCTATCGTCCCATGCTGATAAAATCAAATCTTTCATTTTGTTTTTTTTGCGAAAATAATCTTTTCCATTCAGATGAACCCATCTAAAGAGCTTGTTATTGCTGTACTTTTGTAGGACAATTCAACTGTATGAGGATAGGTTTTGATGCCAAAAGAGCGTTTCACAATAAAACAGGACTAGGCAATTATAGTCGTGGTTTAATTCACGCATTGGCGGAACATTTTCCCGATGAAAATTATTTTCTCTACAACCCGAAACCAGCAGATCTTTTTCATTTCAACGAAAAAAACATCAGAGAAATTAATCCCTCGAATTTGATTTACAAGAAATTCAAGGCTTTATGGAGAAGCTATGGAATGTTACATGAAATAAAAAAAAATGAACTTGATATTTTTCACGGATTGAGCCATGAAATTCCATATAACATTCGCAACACCGGAGTTAAATCTGTTGTAACCATTCACGATCTGATTACGTTTCGATTTCCAAAACAGTTCTCAACCTTCGATGCTTTCATGCATCAGCGTAAAATTGAATATGCCTGCAAGAATGCAGATGTAATAATAGCCATAAGCGAACAAACCAAAAGCGACATCATCGAATTTATACATGTCGATCCTGCAAAAATTAAAGTATGCTATCAACATTGCGACACGAAATTCTCAATTCCAAAAAGCGATTCGGAAAAGTCTGAGGTCTTGGAAAAATTAGGGCTTCCTAAAAATTATTTTCTTTACGTGGGTTCAATCATTGAGCGTAAGAATCTGTTGCGAATATGCGAAGCAATGAAAATAAACGAGGCCAAATCCAATTTACCATTGGTTGTAGTTGGAAACGGGGGAAAATATAAGGATATCGTGAAATCGTTCATTCAAAAAAATGACTTGAATGATAAAATCATTTTTCTTTCTGATGTTTCGAATTCAAAAACAGATATCGGACAAGATCTGCCCGAATTATATCAAGCTGCTACAGCACTTATTTATCCGTCAGAATTTGAAGGATTTGGCATCCCAGTTCTAGAAGCATTGTGGAGCGGAACACCTGTTATTACTTCATCCATTTCTTGTCTGCCTGAAGCTGGTGGCCCAGGTTCTTATTATGTCGATCCGAAATCGGCAACAGAAATCGCAACAGCAATGTTCAAGATCGAATCAGATGAAAACAGGAGAAAAAAAATGATTGCTACCGGTAAAGAATATGCGCTAAATTTCACGCCCCAAAAATCAGCAGAAAACATCATGAAAATATATCAATCATTACTATGAAATATAAAAATGATATTGATAGATGTATTGCAACACTTGAAGATGGCGGGTTAATCCTTTATCCGACCGATACCATCTGGGGAATTGGATGCGACCCATTAAACGAAGAAGCAGTAAATTCCATTTACAAATTGAAGCAACGTTCAGAATCAAAATCAATGATCATTCTTGTTGCTGATGAAAATGAAATACTAAATTATACCGAGTCAGGTTTAATCGATATTTACGACTACATTAAAGGGATTCATAAGCCAACAACAGTCATTTATCCAAAAGCAAAAAATCTGGCTCAAAATTTAATAAATACGGATGGAAGCATCGCCATTCGAGTGGTTAAGGATGCGTTTTGCAAAATGTTAATCCAGCAGTTCGGCAGACCGCTGGTTTCTACTTCTGCAAACATTTCGGGTTACCCCGCCCCTGGTAATTATAAAGATGTTGATGTTTTGATAAGGGAAGGTGTTGATTACACAGTAGTGCACAGGCAAGATGACGATGAAATTGCCGCACCAAGCACCATTCTCAAAATGAAAGATGACGGAAGTTTTGAAGTTATTCGCCGTTGATTACAAGATT
>JBDLUO010000113.1:0-2721 GCA_039805285.1 Bacteroidota bacterium | reverse complement strand
CGAAAAGAGGTCCTATCTTCCTAGCCGACACCACCGTAAACTTCACGCCAACCGCAGAAGAGTTGGCAGAAATTACCATATTGGTGGCCAAAGAAGTTCGACAATTCAATATTACGCCCAGAGTCGCAATGCTATCCTATTCCAATTTCGGAAGCAGCAACGCACCCGAAGCCGTATTGGTGAGAAAGGCAAGAGAAATTGTAAAAACCATGAGCCCATCACTCGTATGTGATGGCGAATTGCAAGGCATCTTGGCATTCAATAAAGAAGTACTGAAAGAAAATTACCCCTTTACCGAATTGGTTAATGGCGATGTGAATGTGCTTATCTTCCCTAACCTTGCTGCAGGAAACATTGCGCACAACTTACTACAGGAAATAGGCGGAGCAGACAGTATCGGCCCCATTTTACTCGGACTCAAAAAGCCAGTACATGTACTTCAATTGGGAAGTACCGTACGTTCCATATTTAACATGGTGGTTATCGCGGTTGTTGATGCACAGGCAAAAAGCAAAGCAAACGTTCAGGAAGTGGTGAAAAAAAGCCGCTGGTGGAAAAGAAAACCTAAAGCATAATTTTTAAGCAAACCGATGAAATTTTTCTCCCATTTCGGCAAATACATTCTCATGCTAAAAGGCATGTTAAGCAAACCCGAAAACCCTAAATTATATTGGAAAGAATACATGCACCAATGCTCCGAAATCGGTATCGGTTCTCTGGGTATTGTGATGATTATTTCCGTTTTTATGGGCGCCGTTAGTGCCGTACAAACCTCTTATCAAATCAGTAATCCACTGATAAACAAAATCATCATTTCCCAAATTGTTAGAGATACGGTGATTCTCGAATTCGCTCCTACCCTCATCTGTGTTGTACTCGCGGGTGTTGTAGGCAGTAAAATTTCGAGCGAGCTTGGAAACATGCGCGTCAGCGAACAAATCGATGCCCTGGAAATTATGGGAATCAACACAAAAACCTATCTCGTACTTCCCAAAATCGCTGCTGCCATAACAACCATTCCGATGCTTGTTATCGTATCTATGTTCTTAGGAATTTATGGCGGACGACTCACCGCTTCTATGTCTGGTGTACTTTCTGCAGACACCTACGATAAAGGTCTGATGGAACAATTTATTCCGTACAACGTATTTTTTGCGATGATGAAAGCCTACACTTTCGCCTTCTTCCTGAGTTCCATACCAGCATACTTCGGCTATTATGTGAACGGCGGTTCTTTGGAAATCGGAAGAAGCAGCACCAAATCTGTTGTAATCACTTGTATCGTGATTCTTTTTGCTGATTACATCCTTGCCGCATTATTACTCTGACAAAACAAACATCATGATCGAGTTCCGTAACATAAAGAAAAACTTTGGAGATAAGCTGGTATTAAACGACGTTAGTCACGTAATGGAAAACGGGAAAGCCAATCTCATTATTGGAACCAGTGGTAGCGGCAAAACCGTACTGCAAAAATGTTTGGTCGGTCTGTTTGAACCAGATGCTGGAGAAATCATTTACGACGGAATGAGCTTTACACAAATGGATGAAGAACATAGGAAAATGCTTCGTCAACAAATCGGGATGCTGTTTCAAGGTTCTGCCCTTTTCGACAGCATGACCGTAGAGGAAAATGTAAGATTCCCTCTAGACATGTTTACCAAAGATAAAATTCATACCAAACTCCAACGCGTAAACGAAGTGCTTGCTCGGGTAAACCTCTCTGGAAGCAATAACAAATACCCTTCAGAAATCAGTGGTGGCATGAAAAAAAGAGTGGGTATTGCCAGAGCCATTGTATTGAATCCCAAATATCTTTTTTGCGATGAACCCAATTCTGGCTTAGATCCTCAAACTTCGGGGCTGATAGATAAATTGATTTATGAAATCACCAAGGAATACAATATGACGACCATTATAAACACACACGACATGAACAGTGTGATGGAAATTGGCGACAACATTTTGTATTTAAAAGATGGTAAAAAAGAATGGACCGGAACAAAGAACGACATCATCTATTCCGACAATAAAAACCTGAACCAATTTATTTTTGCCTCAGAGTTTTTACAAGATGCGAAGCAAATGCGCATGATGGAAAGAAAATAATTGACATTTTCATTCAATAACCAACCGCTGATTCTAACAAACCGAAAATAAGGCCCCTTTTTATAGATAGAAACTCCATTTGCTGTATTTTCCCTCCAATTGATTGTCCCGAGTGCCTCCCCTCCCTTTTTTAAGTTCTATTGAACCTGTTTTGGATCGAAATCTCTGTTTCTTCTTTGTACATATCTAACGTCACAATCCCTTATCTTTGCGAAAATTTTTAACCAATTAATCTTCGACAAAAATGTCAGTTTTAGTCAATAAGGATTCAAAAGTAATCGTTCAGGGTTTTACCGGAACAGAAGGTACTTTTCATGCCACTCAAATGATTGAGTACGGAACCCAGGTAGTTGGTGGTGTTACTCCCGGAAAAGGAGGAACTACTCACCTTGACCGTCCTGTATTCAACACGGTTGCAGATGCTGTCGCTTCTGCAGGTGCTAACGTAAGCATCATTTTTGTTCCACCTGCATTTGCAGCAGATGCCATAATGGAAGCAGCAGAAGCGGGAATCGCCTTGATTGTGTGTATCACCGAAGGTATTCCTGTAAAAGATATGATTTCTGTAAAGCACTATTTACAAGGGAAAAACACCAGATTGATTGGTCCAAA
>JBDLUO010000112.1:0-8584 GCA_039805285.1 Bacteroidota bacterium | reverse complement strand
GAATTTTTTCTTTTTTCAATTCTTTTAAAATTGAATTCCAGGATTTTTCAAATTCAATTTGTAGACTCAGCACTTTCTCTTGAATTTCTTCAAGAATACTTTCGGGAGCATATTCTAGATGCATTCCCGCTTTGTTTCCAAGTTGAATCATTCGTTTTAATGCACCAACCCTAACCCGGAAAAACTCATCGAGATTATTTGAAAAAATACCAAGAAATTTTATTCGCTCTTTTAACGGAACATCAGGATCAGAAGCTTCTTGTAATACCCGGCCATTAAAGGATAGCCAACTGATGTCTCTTACGATTGTTTTGCGTTTGGTCACTGTGAATGATTCTGTTACGTGAAGTTATACAGAATGGACATTCACCTCTTTTTTCCAATATTAAGTTTTCTTAAAAATTTCTATTCTTTTGTTCGATTGTTATAGGTAGGCATCCAAATCAAAGAAATCAATCCTGTAATCACGATAATCCCAGTAGATGATCCCCACATGAGCCATCCAAAGGCTTTGCCTAATGGTTCATGTACTCCATAGATTACGAGCGTTTGCATTACAAAAATCGGGAACGATCCTATACCACCTGGAGTTACAATCATAGAGAGTGTGGCCAATGTCAGTACCGAACATGCAGCACCGATTCCCAAACCAGACGTACTATCCATACCGCTGAATCCAATATAAATTTGAGCCAGATACATCAACCAAATAAAAACAGTATGGGCCCAAAATAATCCAGGTTTCTTTAAGGTTCGAATCGTTTTAAATCCTTCTATCAATCCTTGAAAAGTCTGATTTATTTTCGCAATAATGGTGTTGTTCGGAAATTTTTTCAAGCAATATCTGAGCGTCAGCCATCCAATAACCAAAAAGGCCAAAAGCAGAATGAGTTTAATCCAAATGGAGTCCGATTTTTGACTAACAAAAAGTCCGAGTTTATCATTCACATAATCACCAATTAAATTTATCTGGAAAACGACGGTAATGCCGATGAAAAGTACATAACACAACAAATCAAAACTCCGTTCCAAAATGATGGTGCCAATAAGCTTGTCCACTTTAAGTTTTTCATAGCGCGCAAGAAAAGTACATTTTAGTATTTCGCCCAGTCTTGGTATTGCCGAGTTTGCCAAATATCCAATCATGGTAGCCATAAAAACATTAGGAAGCGAAGGCTTATATCCCATTGGTTCGAGCAGCAATTTCCATCGCATTGAACGACTGATATGGCTCAGAATGCTCATCAAAGCAATCGGAATCAATATCCAGTATCGGGCGTTTTTGATGGCATACGTAAATTCGTTTTTTTCTGAGGCAGTCATTGATTTCAGTTGCCACCATACCAGAAAGACACCGATTCCGATGAAGATGCCATATTTCAATATCGTCTTTATTCTTTTTGCCATATCATACTATTGGGAAGAACATTTTTTTATCCAGCAAGCGTCAGGTTGTCTATAAGTCGAATGCCGTTTATTGTTGCCGCAATTAAACCAATGATCTTGGAATTCTCTTTCTTTTTTTCTATATTTTGAAGTTGATCATCGGTTATGCGAACGTAATCTACTTCAAATCCTGCCAGTTCAAGTTTTTGTTTTGCCAAAGTTTCTATTTCATCCACAGGTTTCGTACCCAGTTCATTTTTCATAAATCTTAGTGTCTCAAAGATATTTCGTGATTGCATCCGTTCTTCAGGATTGAGTCTCATGTTCCTGCTGCTCATGGCCAATCCATCGATTTCTCTTTTTGTTTCACATAAAACCAATTTTGTTGGGATGGATTTTAATTCAATGAGTTTTTGAATCACCATACATTGCTGATAATCTTTTTTGCCCAAAAATAAAGTGGTGGAAGGCACAAGTGTCAATAGTCGCTCAACAACCATGCAAACTCCTTGGAAATGTCCTGGACGGTAGGCTCCCTCAAGTATGTTTTCCAATTCCCCCAATTCAAAGTGTTGAGAAACAAATCCTGCTGGGTAAATCTCCTCGACGTTGGGTAAGAAAAGGATATGGCACCCAGCTTCTTCGAGCATTTGTACATCCTGAACCGTCGTTTTTGGGTATTTTTCAAAATCGGTTTTGTTGTTGAACTGTGTCGGATTCACAAATATGCTGCAAACCGTAATGTCATTTTCTGCTAAAGAACGTTCAATCAATGTCATGTGTCCCTCGTGTAGAGCACCCATAGTAGGTACGAATCCTATCGTTTTGCCGTTTTTTTTCTCTGATTCTATATGTAATGAAAGGTCGCTTGATTTATGATAAATTATCATGATGTTCGAGTCGTTTTAGGTAGCGGGGAGGTCATTTAACCGCTTTTCAGTGAAAAATCAGTACTTTTGCCATCCGCAAGGTTTATTTCCGGGTTTAACCAAAATCAAATGTCTACAAAGAAAAGAATTTTATTCATAGCCAATGAGATTTCTCCTTATCTCGAGCTAACTGATTTTGCAGAAATCATCAACAAGCTGGCTGTACTCTCAAACGACAACAATTTTGAGGTGAGATGTATTATGCCAAAATTTGGTGTGATCAATGAAAGACGCCATCGACTTCATGAAGTCGTACGTTTATCCGGAATCAACGTAACCATTGATGATGAAGATTATCCATTGATGATTAAGGTTGCCTCCTTGCCAAATGCAAGACTACAGGTTTATTTTCTAGATAACGAAGACTTTTTCAAACGTAAGTCAATTTTTACCGATGAAAAAGAAGAGTGGTTTGATGATAATGGATTACGTACCGTACTCTTTTGTAAAGGAGCACTCGAAACAGTTAAGAAATTTGGATGGCCTCCAGACTTGATTCATTGCAGTGGCTGGATGACCGGACTCATTCCTATGTTTATCAAGTCGGCTTACAAAAAAGAACCCGTATTCAGCAACAGTAAAGTAATTTTTACCATTGGTTCAAACACGTTCAGTGATAAAATGGGTTCCGATTTCTCCAAGTTGGTTACCATCAACGATAACATCACCAAAAAAGAATTGGAACCACTGAAAGACAATAATAACACAGCTATGTTCCGAACAGGGGCTCATTTCGCAGATGCCATCACATTCGGTTCGGATGATGTTGAGAAAAAGTTGTTAGAAGAGTTCTCTAAGGTAAAAGGCAAAAAAGTACTTGCTTTTGACCCTGAATCAGATTTAACAGACTATTTGCAGTTGTACACCGATCTTGCGAAGTAATTCAATCCCATTTTCATTCATGCTTTTTCTGAATAAAGTAAAATTCACCGCCGCTACGCTGACCGTCATCTCTTTGTTGATGTTCGGCTGTACAAAATTAGATACCACAGATATCGGATCAGATGTGATTCCGGAGGTAGACAATGTAAATACGTTTGCAGATACATTGGATATCATTTCTACCCAGGGTGCATTTGAGGGTATCTACAAAGATTCAACCAAACTCGGACTAACAGAAGAATACGTAATTGGGAAACTCAACGATCCATTGTTGGGAACTACCGAAGCCAATCTATATCTTCAGTTTAAACCGACATTCTATCCGTACTATATCGGAAGATTGCCTAAAGACACGATTGTACAAGCAGACTCTGTTGTTCTTTGTTTGAGTTACAAAGCATTCTACGGAGACAGTACCCAGCCTCTTCAGTTTCAAGTATACGAAGTTTCAGAAGATGCACATGGAGAATGGGACTCCGTATTCAACTACAGAACCATCAATTACGCTCCGCTTGTTAACAACCCAATAAGTGCGCCTAAAACGGTAGACATTCGTCAATTGGACAAGTTCGTAAAACTAGGAAAATCAGATTCTGTAAACTATCAAGTTAGGATCAAACTTTCTGATGCCTTCAGAGACTCATTATTTAGAAGGGATACTTCTCGCAATAAATCATTCTTAGCAGACTCTTTATTCCGTGCATATAACAACGGATTTGCAGTGAAAGCAATCAGCGGAAACGCATTGCTTTACATCAACTTGTTAGAAACTCAAACTCGTTTGGAACTTCACTACAAGCGCAAAAATGGGGGAGCGGTAGATACGGCTTATTCCAGCTTTTATTTCAACTCGGGATTGCAAGGAGAAATCATACGAAGATCCTCCGTAGCCAACAACATCCTCCGAAACAGAAACAGCTTGCCTTCTGGGAACCAAGAACTCTACCTGCAAACGGCTCCCGGTACTTTCGCTACTTTAGAAATTCCAAGATTAACCAACTACGGAAATAAAATCATCCATAGAGCAGAATTACAAATCAGCCAGATTCCAGACCTCATCAACGATAAGATATTTTCGGAATCGAACTATATGTATCTCGATTTAGTAGATACAGGAGTCAATAAATGGAAACCCATCTATTACGACCTTAACCCGTCGAGCCCTTACGATCCAGACTTTAAAACACCCGGATTCCCTTATTTCCCAGGAAATGCAGAAGTGGATCTCAATTATTTCGGAGGGTTCTTAAGGAAAAGAGAAACGCCAATGGGTGCGCAGTCATATTATAATATAAATATGACACGTTATGTACAACAAATTGCGACCAAAAACACAACGAACTATAAATTGAGATTATTCCCGGCTCATAGTTTTTCATATCCTCAATACTCGAATACCGTAATTCCTTATCGCAACCCAATCGCATTCGGAAGGGTAAGAGTAGGCGGAGGAGCAAACCCCAACCCTCAATACAGAATGAGGTTACGGGTAGTCTATTCCAAGGTAAAATAAAAAAACAGTCTCCCATGGGAGACTTTGTTTTTTTTTGTAGTCATACACTATCTTTGCATTCTCAAAAAAAATTATTATGCCATACTTATTCACGTCTGAATCCGTAAGTGAAGGACATCCAGACAAAGTAGCTGACCAAATCAGTGACGCACTCATCGACAATTTTCTTGCATTTGACCCAAACAGTAAAGTAGCCTGTGAAACCTTGGTAACAACAGGTCAGGTTATTCTTGCAGGAGAAGTAAAAAGCAAGGCTTATCTTGATGTTCAGGAAATCGCTCGCGGTGTAATCCGTAAAATTGGCTACACAAAAAGTGAGTACATGTTCGAAGCTAATTCTTGTGGTATTCTTTCAGCAATACACGAGCAATCTAGCGACATCAATCAAGGGGTAGATAAAAAGAAAAAAGAAGAACAAGGTGCTGGTGACCAAGGTATGATGTTTGGATATGCAACCAATGAAACGCAGGATTATATGCCGTTAGCATTGAACATTGCACACAAGATCTTGGAAGAGCTTGCAGCCCTTCGCAGAGAGAACAAACAAATTAAGTATTTACGTCCTGATGCTAAAAGTCAGGTTACATTAGAATACGACGACAACAATAAGCCTGTTCGCATCGATGCAATCGTTGTTTCTACACAACACGATGATTTCGGAAAAGACGAGGCAATGCTTGCTAAAATCAAAAAAGACATCATCAACATTCTTATTCCAAGAGTAAAAGCGAAATACCCAAATCACGCGCATTTATTCAACAACAAAATCAAGTATCACATCAATCCAACTGGTAAGTTTGTAATCGGTGGTCCACACGGAGATACCGGATTGACAGGAAGAAAAATCATCGTTGATACTTATGGTGGAAAAGGCGCGCATGGTGGTGGTGCATTCAGTGGTAAAGATCCAAGTAAAGTGGATCGTTCTGCAGCATATGCAACACGTCACATTGCAAAAAATTTAGTGGCAGCTGGATTGTGTGATGAGGTTTTGGTTCAGGTATCATACGCTATCGGTGTGGCTCAACCTACCAGCATCAACGTTACAACTTATGGTACAGCAAAAGTGAAATTAACAGACGGACAAATTGCTGATAAAGTAATGAAAATGTCTTGCTTCGATATGCGTCCTTATTTCATTGAGCAAAGATTGAAATTACGTAACCCTATGTACAGCGAAACTGCAGCCTACGGACACATGGGCAGAAAAAATGAAGTAGTAGAAAAAGTATTTACTTCTCCAGACGGTAAAAAAATGACCAAAAAAGTGGAATTGTTCACTTGGGAAAAATTAGATGCCGTTAAAGAAGTAAAAAAAGTATTCGGCTTAAAATAAAATACCCATCTCTTTACTTAAACCACAAGTCGATTGATTTGTGGTTTTTTGTTTATCTAGGGATAACTTAAATTTGATACATGAAAAATTTTAGGCAACAGCATCATCGCCCCAAAAAAAACACATTGATCGTTGGCAGGGAAGCGGTGATAGAAGCATTAAAAGAGAGAAAAGCATTGGAAAGAATTTACCTGCAGTCAAATGTGCACGGTCCAGTGATAGATGAAATAAAGAACCTCGCAAAAGATGAAATGGTTCCGATCAATAAGGTGCCCGTTGAAAAGTTGAATGGCTTAAACGTTTTCAATCACGAAGGATGTGTAGCTCAACTCGCACGCGTGCAATATCAGGATTTACAGCAAGTTATTTCTTTCGTGGTGGATCAGGGACAGGTGCCATTGTTTTTGATATTGGATGGCGTTACAGACATTAGAAATATAGGTGCAATTGCAAGAAGTGCCTATTGTTTTGGAGTGCATGCCATAATCATTCCCGACAGAGGCGTTGGCGCTTTAAACGAAGACGCTGTTTTGACATCTGCAGGAGCGCTAGATCACATCGCAGTTTGCAGGGTTAACAGTTTAATGAAAGCGGTAGATGATTTACATTTAAATGGAATTCAGGTTTATGCGAGTGAGATGACAGCAGAAACAAAAATTGGAGATGTTGATTTTTCTCATCCATGTGCCATCGTTATGGGTGGTGAAGAAAAAGGAATTTATCCTGCATTGATGAAAATTTGCGACAGTAAATTTCAGATTCCCATGCCCGGAGATTTTGAATCACTGAATGTATCGGTAGCAACGGGTGTTATTTTATATGAAGCGGTCAGACAAAGAGGATAGCCTGAGCAACGAACTATGCTGTTTTTTTTCTTTTGAGTAATGGATGATTTCATTTTTCTAAACCAATAAAAGCTTGATGTCAGATAAAATTAATTTGATTGAATGTCCGAGAGATGCCATGCAAGGATGGGCAGCGATGATTCCTACGGAGAAGAAAATAGAATACCTGAATCAATTGTTGCAAGTTGGATTTGATACCCTTGATTTTGGAAGTTTTGTTTCGCCAAAAGCGATTCCTCAAATGGCAGATACGCGAGAAGTACTTTCCGAGTTAAATACAGATACAAGTGAAACCCAACTGCTCGCGATTGTAGCCAATAAGAGAGGTGCTTTAGATGCTGCGAGTTTCTCCAAAATTGATTTTTTAGGATTCCCATTTTCCGTTTCCCCAACCTTTCAGATGAAAAATACGAACAGCACCATTGAAGACTCCTTTGAGCTGTTAAAAGAAATCAATGAAATATCCAAGGATAACAACAAACAATTGGTTGTGTATTTGTCCATGGGATTTGGAAATCCGTATGGTGATTTATTTTCGGAGCAACTGGTTATTGATTGGGGACAGAAAATTGCAGACTTGGGGGTTGGGATCATATCAATCGCAGATACGGTTGGTATGGCAACGCCTGATCAAGTAAGTTCAATCAGTGCTGGGTTAATAAAAGCTGTTCCTCAAGCAGAAATAGGGGTGCATCTGCACTCAACGCCACAAGGATGGAAAGAAAAACTAGCTGCAGCCTACAGAGCGGGTGTAAGAAGATTTGATGGGGCTTTAAAAGGAATCGGAGGTTGTCCGATGTCTGGTAATGAGCTTGTAGGAAATATGAATACAGAATGGATGATCGATTATTTTGAAGAATTAGGATCATTAAAGCCGTTAAATAAATCTGCATTAGCTCAATCCCTAAACCTGGCCAATCAAATATTTATTTAGCTTTCCAACAGAGTCGTTTTCTCAATTATTTTAATTGTAAGCACATGGAATTTCGAAGGGAGTTTACTCCAGAACCATTTGATGTCAAAATAAAACATACAGACCGAATCATGTTGATTGGCTCTTGTTTCACCGAACAAATGGGATCCAAATTGGCTCGGGTGAAATTTTTAACCCACGAAAATCCAAACGGTATTCTGTTCAATCCAGCAAGCATCATTAAGTCAATAGATTCCTATTTAGATGAAAAAGTCAACCGCTCCGATGATCTCTTCGAACACAATGGCATATGGGGTAGTTGGGATCACCATACTCGATTTTCGGATGTGAATCAGGATGAGGCATTGCGAAAAATAAATAGCGCCAGAGAAAATGCGACGGCCTTCATTAAACAAACCGATTGGCTCATACTCACTTTGGGTTCAGCATTTTTGTATGAACATAATAATGGATCTTTCGTAGCCAACTGCCATAAAGTTCCTACTGATCGTTTTGTAAAAAGACTCATGACGTGCGATGAAATTACTTCCAATGTAAACGATCTAATTCTTAGATTGAAAAAAGTGAATCCGAAACTAAAGGTTTTGTTTACGATAAGTCCCGTTCGTCACCTAAGGGAAGGTTTTGTCGAAAATAATCGGAGTAAATCAATGCTGATTCAGTCTGTTCATCAATTGACTGAAATGCACAACGATGTTCACTATTTCCCCGCCTATGAGCTTGTGATCGATGATTTAAGAGATTATAGATTCTATGCAG
>JBDLUO010000111.1:0-3668 GCA_039805285.1 Bacteroidota bacterium | reverse complement strand
AAAATATCCCGATTCAAATACATATTTTGTTAAAATGCGTTGTGATTGTCGAAAATTATGTATCTGTCTGACAATCAACATCTTAATGAATATAAATTATTTCAAGTCAGAATAATTGACCCATTCATGCATTTTCTGCTTATTTTGAGTACCTCATCAGCTTATGAATTTGAACCATGCAACAGGCACTCAAAAAGGGACTTTACTTTTTTATCGGAATCTTGAGTTATCCGGGAATCGCTTTGTTTAATAGGCTTAAGGTTTTCGGAATGGAAAAACTTAGACAGCTTCCGAGGCAAAACGTATTATTTGTTTCAAATCATCATACTTATTTCGCAGACGTAATTGTGTTTTTACATATTTTTTGTGCAGCAAGTTGGGGCAAGAAAAAAGGACTAGGTATACCCTATTACTTACTTTGGCCTTTTACAAAAGTGAAATATGTAGCCGCTGCAACCACAATGAACAGCACTTTAATCGCTAAGATTTTCACGCTCGCTGGTGCAGTTACGGTAAAAAGAACATGGAATGCGGGAACCGGAGAAGCATTGAAAGGACTCGAAATAAGTGACACTAGAAATATTCTTCAAGCGCTAGAAAATAACTGGGTCATTACATTCCCACAAGGAACTACCACTCCATTTACACCTGGAAGAAAAGGCACCGCGTTTATCATTCGTCAGTACAATCCCATTGTTATCCCTGTTGTGATTCACGGCTTCAGAGATACATTCGACAAAACAGGATTGAAAATAAAAAAATGGGGATCTAAACTCTCTGTAGAATTTAAAGATCCCCTTGTTTATCATTCAGATGAATCCAGTGACGAGATTATGAAAAAAATAATGGACGCGATTGAGCAGTCTGAAAAATTCAATCCGAATCCTACTCTGCCCAGCTCATAACGTAATCTTTATTTTCGATTTCCAATGCCGTTTTAGTGAGCGATAATGGTCTGAACGTATCCACCATCACGGCAAGTTCTTTGGTTTCTTTTTTGCCGATGCTTTTTTCAACTGCACCAGGATGCGGACCATGAGGAATTCCTGCAGGATGCAGCGTGATCATCCCACGTGTTACATGTTTTCTGCTCATGAAATCTCCATCAACATAATACAACAACTCATCACTATCAATGTTACTGTGATTGTATGGAGCAGGGACCGCCAAGGGATGATAGTCGTATAGTCTTGGTACAAACGAACAAACTACAAATGCATCTGTTTCGAAAGTTTGATGAACAGGTGGTGGTTGATGTACCCGTCCTGTTATCGGTTCAAAATTGTGGATGGAAAAAGCATATGGATAGCAGCATCCATCCCAACCAACCACATCAAATGGATGGGTTCCGTAATGAATGCCGTACAACCATCCTTGTTTTTTGGTTTTGATGATGAAATCGCCCTGTTGATCAATGGTTTCGAGGTTTTGAGGCACTCTGATGTCTCTTTCACAATAGGGTGAATGTTCCATCAATTGTCCAAAATCGCTGAGGTATCTTTTTGGATAACGGATAGGCCTAAACGATTCTACGATAAAGAGTCTGTTATCGGGCGTATCGAAATGAATTTGATAAATGGTTCCGCGTGGGATAACCAAATAATCGCCATAACCGAATGCGAGAGAACCATAAGGCGTTTTCAATGTCCCACTCCCCTCATGAATAAAAAGCATTTCGTCGGCGTCGGCATTTTTATAAAAATAATCGGTCATGCTTTTCTGTGGAGAAGCAAGCACGATATGGCAATCTTTGTTTACCAAAACTGCTTTTCTGCTTTGTAGGAAATCGGATTCTGGTTTTACATGGAAGCCCTCGAAGCTACGGTGCTTCAACATTTTCTCTTCTGCAACAATTGGATTTACATCTATTGGATCATCGCATTTTACAATCAATGTTGGGGCATGGGTATGATACAACAAAGAATAATCGTTAGAAAAACCTTCTGTAGAAAAAAGTTGTTCCGAATATAAACCGCCATCGGGTTTGCGAAATTGCACATGGCGTTTGTCTGGGATTTTTCCCATTCTTGTATAATGTGGCATAAAAAATTAAATGTTTTCTGATAATGGTAAAAAACCAACTTAATAAAAATGAATGGCTGGTATATGTGCATGCATTACATCATGCAGCTGCCATGGATGAGATGACCTGCACACAATGACACCATGAGGAAATAGTATTTCCAATTTCTCTTGTCGATGTCGTATGTGAAATTTCGAAAAAAAGGCATTGCGTTTCGTTGAATATAACTTCTCATCAAATTTATTGTTTTTTTTGATAATTATACAAACCTTCGCCTAAAATTCACCTTGACTCAAATCGGCATATTTTCTGACACACATGGATTTTTTGACGAATCCTTGATTGAACATTTTTCATCTTGCGATGAGATTTGGCATATCGGCGATTTTGGTCCGATTGAAAGTTGGGAGCATTTTGTGGATGGATTTCATCGTAAAAAATTAGCTCCTGTTTTTCGTGGTGTTTTTGGAAACATTGATGGATACCCAATCAGATCCGCGTTTCCCGAACAGCTTGATTTTACATGTGAAGGCGTTTCTGTGCTGATGCAACACATTGGAGGATATCCGGGCAGGTACGCCCCTGGAATCAAAAAATCAATCGCTGATAAGAAAGTCCGTTTGTTTTTAAGCGGACATTCCCACATATTAAAAATTCAATTCGACAACAGTTTAAATTGTTTGCACATTAATCCTGGTGCAGCCGGACATCATGGCTGGCATACTGAGCGAACGGCAGTACGATTGGTTATTGATGGTTCGGATATGCGTAACTGTGAAGTTATAGAATTGGGAAAAAGAGGAAGACTAAATCATTGATGGAAACGACAAGCCAACTTCCCCTGAGCGGCTTTATTTCTACATCTGGCGCCTTTCTTTGTAATGCCGATGCATTGCAAAGCATTCGACGTACCCGATTGTTTTTTTGCTTCTGATGGGTTGTATTTTTTTTCTTTTCCAAATGGCCAGTCAGCTACATTAAATTCACTTTCTAGTTTTTGCTCCAATGAATCTGGAAGCGTCGAGAAAAAATGGAGACCTGTAATGGACTCTACAGAATCTACGGAGACGGCATATTGCGATAGTTCATATGCTCCTGCTTGATTGGGTATGATGAAAGCGATTGCTTTATAGTCGGGTTCAACAAAATCCAACAGTACCTTGTAATAATATCGCGGAATAGAAACCTTATTGGGACCGATTTGCGGTAGGTCATCTTCCAGAACAGGACCGGTAATCACACAAAGTTTTTCGTTTTCGTGAGCCGCATTTCTGGTGAAGGCCTCTGCTCTAGACCAGATTCCCCTATTGAAAGAAGGAGCTTGAGGCGACATATTGCTGTAAAAAAAAGACTCCCTCATGCTTTGCTCCGACCAGCCCATATCTGCTGCAGGAGCGAGATGTCCGCGGTCGTAACCGGAGCCGCTGTAATCTGCATCATTCGCAGAAGAAGTAGTTATTTTATGGTCTGGCGAAAAATCATTTGTTCTGGAATAACCCCCTAACGTTTCCTCTCTGGTCAAAATATAAGCCACCCAATCGGCCTGCTCATGCTTTTCGTTGTATTGAAGCGTATACCCAAGATGACGAACGATTTGATGTTGGCTTTTGGTTTTCGGAATTTCAAGGTCAATGATCTCTTGCAG
>JBDLUO010000110.1:0-7480 GCA_039805285.1 Bacteroidota bacterium | reverse complement strand
CATTAAAATCAACATCATTCGAATAACCAAATGGGTTAACAAGTCCAGCATCTGCTGTTGTTGTTAAAACACCGTTTCCCGATCCAGCTCTGTTGAAATAATCTAAAAACCCTACACTATTCCAACCAGTTGGCGATGAATTGCTAACTGAATAAACAAGTGGACTATTATTTCCAGCAACCAAACTGTTTGAAATAAAAGCATTTGGATTTGCCGCAGAATAGTTTAGGTCAGTAGGACTTCCAGTGCTTCCATCAAGTAAAATCCCAACAGGCCATCCCATAACAATTGAATTGAAAACACTAACAGCACTGTTTCTGCGTAGGTGAGCCCCACGTTTGAAATTTGAATTTCCGATGTTTGTAGAAGTAGCTCTTGGTCCAATAATAGTCATATTGCTCAACGTTGCAGAAGTTTGAGGCTGTGCATTACTTCCTGCAGCATCATTGTCAATTTCGAGTCCGTTACTTCCAGAAATATCCGCAATGGTACTATCCCGCAAAGAGATACCGAATTGTATTTTACCAGAATAACCATTATCCATATCAAAATCATCATCCAATCCTTTATATGCAATCAAATGCTTGGCATTTACAGAACCTCCAAACCATTCGAAACTATCATCATTGGCATAACTTACTTGCACATAGTCTATTGTTGTACCACTTCCTACACCACCCAAAGTAAGACCGTTCAATTCTTTATCAGGTAAAAATGCATATCCTGCATATTCAATACGTACATATCTGAGAATTCCACTGTTGTCTGCATCATCGGTTCCTCCATATACGCCAAGACCTTCGGCATTGTTTACACCACCTTCAATTTCTCCGTTACCTGGAATCCCATTGAAAGTAGCATTGGTTTTTGCTTTCCCTAAAATAACCAATCCGCCCCAGTCGCCTCTTTGTGGATTTTGCTGATCACTGGTGAATACTACAGGTCTGTCTACTGTTCCGTTGGCTATGATTTGACAACCTCTGGTAATTACAAGTGTTCCTTTAGTTGATTTTTCGCCCATAATTACAGTCCCTGCAGGTATGGTTAATTTAGCGCCATCAACAAGATAAACTATACCTCTTAGTACGTAAACTTTTCCAGCTTCGAGAAGCTTGTCAGAGTTGATTTTTCCAATAAGTACATTGTCGTTGTTCGTACCTGAATTGTTTGTGCCATTTCCATCTACCTCAATTTTTCTGCAAGAGGCAATGATCATAAACATAAACGCGGCAAAGATTCCGATTCTTTTCATGATGAAGGTATTTGTTGATTTATTTGATTGTGTAATTGAATGTAATTGAGAAATTGGTACCGTAGTTACGGTTGATGGCCAGTTTATCTTTAGAGTTTGGATTGTAGTTGTTGCTGTCATCTAGATCATGATAAAAGAATGCACGCTTGTTGAATATGTCGCTGACACTGATTCGAACTTCAGCTTTTTCTTTCATCAATTTTTTTGATACTTGGAAATCAAGCAATGGACGAGGATTTTCCCAAATGTTAGGAATGGCCTCATTTCCTACGAATAAAATTCTTCTTCCAATTTGGTTGAACAACATGGTAGTGGTTATGCCCGCTTTTTTAATGTCATATTGTAGTCCTAAGTTTATGAGATAAGGACTCTGACCTTGAAGGGGTCTGTTGATGCTTGCCGTATCTTTTACTTTACTGTAGATGTAACTCACATTTCCAGTCACGGTAAAGTTTTTCATCTTTTCAGTGATGAAATCTAGATTTTTTCTGAATTCAAATTCTGCACCATATGCCTGTGCTTGATCGATATTGGCAACATTGAATGTATTTGTTGCTGGACCCGTTTGATTAAAGTAATACTCAAGTGGGTCTCTGAATGACTTGTAAAAAACACCAAAGGTTAACATTTCTCCACCTCTAGGATAAATTTCATATCTAAGGTCGGCATTGAATATTTTTGTTCTTCTGGCTTGGTTATTACCTACTACTTGTGCGTTCAGTTCGAAATCATAGAAGGCAAATGGACTAAGCTCACGAAACTCTGGACGAACAATTGTTTGGCTTCCACTTAATCTGATGTTGCTTTTTACACTTGGTTTGTATGTTAGGTTAAAGCCAGGTAAAAAGTCTGTTACCCTTGATTGTACATATCTTCTGTCTGATTTGTTTTTGCTTCCAACGATTTGGTTGAAATCTTCCATTCTAACGCCCCAAATGAAACGCCATTTTTTTCCAAATACATTATCGAACTGCAAGTAAGCTGCATGAAGTTGTGAATTTGCGATATATCGATAGGCATCACCCGTCAATTCTTCAAATTGAACTTTGTCTGCACCTAAACCAAAATTAGAAGAAGAAAAAATTTGATCTGGGCTAAGCGTTTTGATTGCCGTGCTCGAAGTATTCATAAAGAACGGTCTGCTGTTAAACAAACGATCTTTGCTTTGATGCATGTAACCGAATTTCAACGTTTGTTTTTCGCCAAACATTTCGAAAGTCCGACTCATGTCCGTTCCGAAATTGTAAATGTAGTCGCTAAGGTTACTATAAAAGATACTGCCACTTTTTTGAGAAGCACCAAGTCCCAAAAGAGCGATCCAAGGTGCATTGGCGTTATCAAGATCTTGGGTGTAAAACAAACGTCTTTGGTCTGGGATGTATTGATCTAGAATGTTAAATCCACCATACCATTTAACTTTTAAACCCCAATCAGAGATATTATGGTCTCCAATTACCTGTGTATTGAAAAAAGTATTTTGTCTGAATCCAAGCTCTTGTGCTTTTACACGAGCAATGATACCTGCATTATCAAAACCATCGAAACGATCCGTAACAAAGTCTGAAGTATTAACGTTCAGTATATTTTTAAATGAGATTTTATTTTGGCTATTCAATTGGATGCTTAAGTTACCCAAAACACCAGCTAACACATCTCTTGAATATCTGTTGTTGTTATAACTTAAATCAACACTACCATCACGATTCGCGATAACCGCATTGTCGAATTCGAGTCTTCTGTTATTTTGGTTATAAGTGATGGCAAAAATGCCGCCAATTTTTTTATTGAATAATTTTCCAGTAAAACCTCCATTGGCTTGTAAGCTTGAGTTGAATGGCGCATTTCCAGATGTGGCAGACCATACATTTCTGAATTTTTTACCCAATTCATTTTTCTCAGTTTGAGAAAGATTGGCGAAGTTCGATTTGGTAGGAATAGAATTAGGAAGGGCACGATTTCCGTTTTCTATACCAAGCCAATCTAAATTACCACCTGTGTATTGATAAAAAGGCTTTCCGATGGTATTGTCATTGAAACCTGTTCCGAGTTGAATGTTAAAAAAGTTGTTGCTCGGAATTTCTTTGGTTTGAACTTGAACCAAGCCACCAGCCCACTCACCGGGAAGTTCAGGAACGAATGCTTTGTTGATGATGATGTTGTCAATCATCGTAGAAGGAAATAGATCGAAAGAAAAAGTTTTTCTATCTGGTTCTGTACTGCTCAACAAAACACCATTTAGCATGGCTTGATTGTATCTGTCTGCCAAGCCGCGTACAACCAGATATTTTCCCTCTTGAATTGAAGTGCCGGGTACACGTTTTAGAACTTCACCGGTATTTCTGTCTGGTGATCTTTTGATGGCCTCTGCAGAAATTACAGATGCAACAGTATTGGTGTTTTTTTGGTATGAAATTAAAGCGTTAACGGTTTCTTTTTTTGATGAAGATTTCGATTCTACTACAACCCCCGACATGTTTTTAGCGGAGGATGAGAGAATGAAAATCTTCTCATTCAGCTGACCAGGTTTTACGTCAACTTCTGATATGGTTTTTTTACTGTAACCAACAGCAGAGATGGTTATTTCGTAAGTTGAACCTGCATTCATTTTTAAAATGAATCTTCCTTCTAGGTCGGATGAAGTTCCTGTTCCGTCTGTCAATTGTACACTGGCTGCTGGGATGGGCTCATTTTTGTCGTTGAGTATTCTCCCAGAGAAATTGATGATTTGAGCATCAATTGAGGTGCCGATTGTCAGAAAAAAAGAGAGCAATGCAATAATTCTCATGTTCATTCTGTTTAAAATTTTTGCAAATGTCATTTTTCTCGGTTTTACTTTTGTTATTTTTATATTAAATAATTGTTATCACTTATTTTGATTGGGATTAATTCATAGGTTTATAAATTTTTTAATTCGATCGAAAAAACAATCATTCTTAGATCAGAAATGAGTTCATATGCTGTTTTGTAAAGGATAGTTAAGTGTTGAAAATCCTTCGAATTGCCCGTAAAATCAATGATTTCAGTTTCTCATTAGACAAATGAGAGACTTTGATTGGTAGCTGGGGCTGATCTGAGATTGGTGGCTAGAAGAGGGAAGCTGAATTGAACAAACCCCAAACGTTCAAAGCCAAAAAAACAACATTCCCCCTGCCTTTGATGATTGGTGAATATATCAATGAAGTTTAATTGGTTTTATGAGTTTAAATGGTTCAATAGGTTTAAACTTCTGAAACATCTCAAACCTCTGAAACACCTGCTTGCCGCAGGGCTCAAATCTTCTAAACCTCCCAAACCTTCCCAATGGAAACGTTGTGATCTCAAATCCCAAATCATCAATCCCCAATCCAAATCTCTTTTCCGTAACTTTGCACCCAAATTCAAATTACATGCTAGACCCTATAATCGCAGCCATCGAAGACATCAAAAAAGGTAAAATCGTGATTGTGGTGGATGATGAAGACCGTGAAAACGAAGGCGATTTTATCACCGCTGCCGAAAATGCTACCCCGGAAATGATCAATTTCATGAGCACCCATGGTCGTGGACTGATTTGTGCCGCCATAACCGAAGAACGTTGCGTAGAACTAGACCTACAACCCATGGTTGTCAACAATACTTCGATGCACGAAACGGCGTTTACCGTCAGCATTGATCTCATCGGACAGGGTTGCACAACCGGAATTTCAGCGCACGACAGATCAAAAACCATTCAGGCGCTCATCAACAAAGAAACCAAGGCTGAAGACCTTGGCAGACCCGGGCATATCTTCCCATTGAGAGCAAAAAAAGGCGGCGTTCTCCGTAGAGCCGGACATACCGAAGCAACCATCGATCTTGCCCGTTTGGCAGGAATGGAACCAGCGGGTGTACTCGTAGAAATCATGAATGAAGATGGTTCAATGGCTCGTCTCCCAGACCTTTTAAAAATCGCTGAAAAATTCGACCTGAAAATCATTTCCATAAAAGACCTCATCGCTTATCGTCTCGAAACTGAAACACTCATACGTGAAGATGCCAGAGTGCAAATGCCTACAAAAGACGGGGATTTCGAGCTCATCGCTTTCACCCAAATCAATACAGGAGAATCTCATCTGGCTATAACAAAAGGAGAGTGGACTTCGGATGAAGTAGTGCCTGTTCGTGTTCACAGCAGCTGCATGACTGGCGATATTCTCGGTTCTCTCAGATGCGACTGTGGCGACCAATTACACCGCGCCATGGAAATGATTGAAAAAGAAGGAAAAGGTGTTGTTTTATACATGAACCAAGAGGGCAGAGGAATCGGCCTGATCAATAAATTAAAGGCTTATAAATTACAGGAAGAGGGAATGGATACCGTAGAAGCCAATCTGAAACTGGGCTTTGGCATGGATGACCGCGACTATGGAATCGGGGCTCAAATACTCAGAAAACTGAACGTGAGCAAAATGAAACTCATCACCAATAACCCTAGAAAACGTGCAGGCATGCTTGGTTACGGCTTGGAAGTGGTTGAAACGTTGCCGATTGAAATTAAACCCAATGCGCACAACGAAAATTATTTGATGGTAAAACGCGATAAATTGGGGCACGATATTTTAGGAGGGAATCACTAATCTTTAATCCTAAATCATTAATCAATCACTGATCTTCAATCCCAAATCCTTAATCCCAAACCACTAATCACTGATCTTCCGGCTTTATGGCGGGAGTATAAATGTTTTTATCCTCCTGAGCCAGTTTTTTCCTGCTCTTGAAAATATCGGAAAGTCTGTTGAAATCTTTTCTGTAAGACAATTGTAATCCAGATCGGTTACGTTGATTTAACGTAAAATCAATACTACTTCTGTTGAAGCCAACCACACGCAGAGACCCATCTCTGTTGATCAACCACTCAATGGTGATATCAGGCGTGAGTAGTCCTCTTCTTTCCAATTGCTGAGAATAAGTTGGATTGTTGTAATCCAGATTTCCGCCTACCAGCACCACAAGTCTCTTATCTAAAAGAATCTTCAAACCGGCTCTGATGTTGGCTTGAAGTAAAGATGCACTTTTTTGAAGGTCGAGGGTCGGATTGATGTCTATGTATGTGGAAAGTAATCCTTTGGTTGCCTTCTCAAGTTCTCTGTTGAAAAATGTGGTAAGTAGATTACTCACAACCCCACCAATGGTATTCGTGATGAGCGAGCTCGCATTTCCTTGGGTTAGGAAATTTTGATTGCCTACGATAAAGGTATTGAAAAGCAATAAGCTTGCTACTTGCTTATTCATCTCATTGTCATCATTTTTAAAGTCGGCCAGTCTCTTCACCAAAATGTCGTCTCGCTTTGCTTCCGTTCTTTGTTCCGGTAAAACGAATTCGAATTTAACAGTCGGATTTTGAAGATTTCCAGAAAGATGAGAGATGATTTTTACATCTGCTTTTTGTTGTAAACCGGTGCTGGACAAGCTTCCAATATCTACATTTTTTGCTAGATATTCCGCATCGATATTGATAAGGGCCTGATACGGGTCTCCGTTCCAAGTAATGGTTCCACCCCGATTTAGGGTAAATGGTCTTTTAAGGTAGGTCTGAAAATTAAAGGTGTATTCTCCAATAAGCAATTCAAAGTTTCCTCTAATTTTAAGGGGCTCTATGTTTCCTATAACCACAGAAATGTTACCATTTCCCTGACCTTTTATCACATCCCCGGTTTCCTCGTCTAATATCACATCCACTTTACAAGCAGGATTGGCTTTTACATTGATAACAACAACAACATTGCTGTTTTCTGATTTCTTAATGGTGCTGTCTTTCTTCTCTGGCGTAGAAAAGTCAATGTAATCAACCGTATTGCTCTCTTTGCCTTCTGATGTAGAAAGATAGATGTGACTACTGTCTAAGGTCATCGGCTCTGCATCAATCTGCATTCTTAAATTGTTGATCGGACCAACTATATTCATTTTTGCTCGTCCAATGGCTTGACCATAGAATCGAGCATTGTCTTTTTTTGTAGTGTTTAGCAACGAGAGTTTGGATGATTCAATTCTCAAATTCCTAAATTCAAAATCATCAAAAAAGCGGTGTAAAATTCTTCCTCCCATAGCTGCAGAATTGCCCAGTGAGTCTTTCAGCAACAATAAATTAAATGATATTTCATCTTCTTTAAAAACAATAGGTTGGTTCTCTATGAAGTAACGAACTTGGGTATATCCAACTTTAATTGATGCTTTATTCACCATTACTTGTCCTATAAGGTACTATTGATT